>NZ_JAGEKQ010000019.1:0-103251 GCF_017565385.1 Dermacoccus sp. NHGro5
AAATCGCAGATGGGGACAGGAATCGCCGATGGGTCCGGGCGGGGCCCTTGACGACCCGCGCGGCGTGGCTCCCAGGTTTCGCGTGATAACGCCCCTAGGGTTACCGCCATGGGCATGCACACGTTGAGGCACGATGACGCGACGTATTTCGCCGACGTCGTCGAAACGGTCAAGGCCGCCGCCGTGCGCCCGCAGGTGCACCTCACCGAGGTGCCCGCGCCGCGTCGCATCGCCCCGCACGCCGTCGCGTTCTCGGCGGAGGTCGTCGACCCCAAGAACGCTGACGACGTCCTCGGCACCGGCCGTTTCGTCCTGCTGCACGACCCCGCCTCCCCCGAGGCGTGGCACGGTACCTGGCGCATCGTGACGTTCGCGCGCGCCGAACTCGAATCCGAGATGGCGACCGACCCTGCGCTCGGCGCCGTCGGTTGGGACTGGCTCCTCGAATCGCTCAAGGACGCAGACGCGACCTACTCCGCGGAGGCCGGCACTGTCACCCGTGTCGTCAACGAGAGCTTCGGCGGTCTCGGCGAGCGCCCCTCCAGCGTCGAACTCGAGGTCCGTGCGTCATGGACGCCCGACGAGTCGAACATCGCCGCGCACCTGCTCGGCTGGTCGAACCTCATGTGCACCGTCGCCGGTCTGCCCCCCGTTCCGGAAGGTGTGACGGCGCTTCCCGGGCGCTTCTGATCCATGAACGACTCCCCCACCTCACGACCCGCGGCGCACCGCGACGAAGCCCCGCCAGCGCGGCGAGCGAGCGCCGAGCCTGTATCGGCCCGCTCTTCCTCGAGTGAATCCCCGGAACCGCAGGAAACGCCTGCGTACCCCCTCCTCGAAGCACCGGCGGACGGCGTCCCGGACGTCATCACGACCGCTGCTCAACTCAAGGAATGCTGCGCCGCCATTCGTGCTGGCCACGGCCCGGTCGCCATCGACGCCGAGCGCGCCTCGGGTTTCCGCTACGGCAACGACGCCTATCTCGTGCAGTTGCGCCGCGAGGGCGCGGGTACGTGGCTCATCGACCCCGTCCCGCTCAACGATCTGAGCAGCCTCAACACCGCGATCGGCAGTGCCGAGTGGGTGCTGCACGCCGCGACGCAGGATCTGCCGTGCCTCAAGGCCCTCGGTCTGCGCCCGCGCAAGCTGTTCGACACCGAACTCGGCTCACGTCTCGCGGGTCTGCCGCGCGTCGGCCTCGCCGCCGTCACCGAGCACTTCGTCGGTGTGACGCTCGCGAAGGAGCACTCGGCGGTCGACTGGTCGACGCGCCCCCTGCCGCACGATTGGCTCGTCTATGCGGCGCTCGACGTGGAGCGGCTCGTCGAGGTGCGTGACGCGCTCGCCGCTGACCTCGAGGCGCAGGGCAAGGCCGAGTGGGCGCGTCAGGAGTTCGAGGCACTGCTCGACTTCGAGGGCCCGACGCCGAAGAAGGAGCCGTGGCGACGCACGTCCGGCCTGCACGCCCTGCGTGATCTGCGTCAGCTCGCCCGCGTTCGCGCCCTGTGGCAGACGCGCGAGGACATCGCGCAACGCCGCGACACGACGCCCGGGCGCGTTTTGCCCGACGCCCTCATCATCGACCTCGCACGACGCAACCCGCACGACACCTCCGGCCTCGTCGGCCCGCCCGCCATCCGCCCGCGCGTCGGTGACGGTTCCGCGCGACGCCGCCGTCCGCGTCCTGCGCACCGGGGTCTCGCGCGCTACGGCGAGCGTTGGCTCGCGGCGCTGAAGGCCGCCGACGCCTTGCCGAACCGCGAGCTGCCGACGGCGACGCAGCGAACCTCGGCTCCCCCGCCGATCCGCGCGTGGCATGACAAGAACCCGGCAGCGGCCGGGCGTCTTGACGACGTCCGTTACGGCTTGCAGCGCTTCAGCGAGGAGCGTCGCGTACCCGTCGAGAATCTCGTGACGCCCGATCTGCTGCGCCGCGTCATCTGGTCACCGCCCGCCGACACGAGCGAGGACGGCTGGCACGCGGCGCTGAGCGCCGGCGGAGCTCGCCCGTGGCAGTGCGACATCGTCGCTCCGCTGCTCGCCGAGGCGGCTCTCGACCACCCGTCGCGCTGACGCCCTGCACGCCCGGCCCACGGGTCCCCGCCGTGCCTGCACGCCCACCGAACGCCCGCTGCAGCTGCGTCACGTGCCGCTGCGTGCGGTCAGTCAGGACTGACGCACGCAGCGCCGGGTGACTCACCCAGCCCCCTCCCGTGCACGAATCCACCCCCTTTCGTACTCAGCGGTAACAAAGCGCGTTAGCCTGGGCACGTCAGCTTCGTCTAGCTTCGGGAGGCATCGTGCCCCGCACGCTCCATGAGGTCGTCTTCGTCGACGGTGTTCGCACGCCGTTCGGCAAGGCCGGTGAGAAGGGCATGTACGCCCAGACCCGCGCCGACGACCTGGTCATCAAGTGCATTCGTGAACTCATGCGCCGTCAGCCGAACCTGCCGCCGGAGCGCGTCGACGAGGTCGCCATCGCGGCCACGACGCAGATCGGCGACCAGGGTCTGACGATCGGGCGCATGGCTGCTCTGTTGTCGGGCCTGCCCAAGTCGGTGCCCGGTTACGCCATCGACCGCATGTGCGCGGGCGCGATGACGGCCGTGACGACGTCCGCGTCCGGCATCGCGTTCGGCGCGTACGACGTCGTCATCGCCGGTGGTGTCGAGCACATGGGCCGTCACCCCATGGGTGAGGGCACCGACCCGAACCCGCGCATCGTCGCCGAGAAGCTCGTCGACCCGAGCGCCCTGGTCATGGGCAAGACGGCCGAGAACCTGCACGACCGTTACCCGGCGATCACGAAGGAGCGCTGCGACGCGTTCGCCGTCGCCAGCCAGAACAAGCTCGCGAAGGCGTACGCGGAGGGCAAGATCCAGCAGGATCTCGTTCCCGTCGCGACGCGCAACGTCGAGAAGGGCTGGGGCCTGGCCACGGCCGACGAGCCGCCGCGCCCCGGCACGACCGTCGAGGAACTGGCCAAGCTGAAGACGCCGTTCCGTGCGCACGGCAACGTGACGGCCGGTAACGCGGCTGGTCTCAACGACGGTGCGACGGCGTGCATCCTCGCCTCCGAGGAGAGCGCGCAGGAGCTCGGCCTGCCCGTCGGCATGCGCCTGGTCGACTTCGCGTTCGTCGGCGTCGACCCCGAGGTCATGGGCATCGGCCCCGTCCCGGCCACCGAGAAGGCTCTCGCCAAGGCGGGCCTGACGATCGACGACATCGACCTGTTCGAACTCAACGAGGCCTTCGCCGTGCAGGTGCTGGCCTTCCTCGACCACTTCGGCATCGACGCCGACGACGAGCGCGTCAACGCCTACGGCGGCGCCATCGCGACGGGTCACCCGCTCGCGAGCTCCGGCGTGCGTCTCATGACGCAGCTGTCGCGCCAGTTCGCCGAGCACCCCGAGGCGCGCTACGGCGTCACCGCGATGTGCATCGGCATCGGCATGGGTGGCTGTGTCATCTGGGAGAACCCCAACCACCCTGACTACGGCAAGGAGAAGACGGCCTGATGAGCGACAACCAGACTCAGTCGAGCGCCGAGAACGCGCGCGCCGAGGTCGTCACGCACGCCCTCAGCCAGGACATCACGCTGCCGTCGACCGACGGCAAGGGCGCCGGGACGTTCGTGCTCGTCACCCTCGACAACGGCTTCGACCACACGAAGCCGAACAGCTTTGGCCCACAGGGCCTCGCGGAGCTGGAGAAGGCCGTCGACGCCGCCGCCGAGCGCGCCGCGAAGGGCGAGATCGTCGGTTTCGGTGTGACGGGCAAGCCGTTCATCATGGCCGTCGGCGCCGACCTCATGGCGTTGCCGTCGATCACCGACCGTGAGCAGGCCGTCGACATCGCCGAGCAGGGTCACCGCGTCTTCTCGAAGATCGCCGACCTCGACGTGCCGACGTTCGCGTTCGTCAACGGCGCATCGATGGGTGGTGGCGTCGAGATCGGTCTCTACTGCGACTACCGCACGATGAGCGCCGACGTGCCCGCCTACTCGCTGCCCGAGTGCTTCCTCGGCCTCGTGCCCGGCTGGGGCGGCACGTACCTGCTGCCGAACCTCATCGGCGTGGAGAACGCGCTGCAGCTCATCATCACGAACCCGCTGAGCAACAACAAGATGGCGACGGGTGCCCAGGCGTTCAAGCTGGGTGTCGCCGACGAGCTGCTCGCCCCCGTCACGTTCCTCGAGGACTCCCTCGCCTTCGCGGCCGCCGTCATCAGCGGCGAGAAGAAGGTCGAGCGCCCGGAGGTCAACAAGGACGAGGCCGCGTGGAAGGCCGCGTGCGACAAGGCCCGCGCCTTCACGATGCAGAAGACCGGTGGCGCCGCCCCCGCTCCGCTGCGCGCCATCGACCTCGTCGAGGCCGCCCGCACGAACACGCGGGCGCAGGGCTTCGCCGGTGAGGACCAGGCGCTCGGCGACCTCATCATGAGCGACGAACTGCGCGCCGGTCTGTACGCGTTCAACCTCGTCCAGAAGCGTGCGAAGCGACCCGCTGGTGCGCCGGACAAGGCGCTCGCGCGCAAGGTGACGAAGGTCGGCGTCGTCGGCGCCGGTCTCATGGCCAGCCAGATGGCGCTGCTGTTCATCCGCCGCCTCGACGTGCCCGTCATCATGACGGACCTCGACCAGGCACGCGTCGACAAGGGTGTCGGCTACGTCCACGACGAGATCGACAAGCTGCTCGCCAAGGGCCGCATCTCGCAGGACAAGGCGAACCGTCTCAAGGGCCTCATCACGGGTTCGACGAGCAAGGACGGCTTCGCGGACGCCGACTTCGTCATCGAGGCCGTCTTCGAAGAGATGGGTGTCAAGAAGAGCGTCTGGGCCGAGGTCGAGCAGATCGTCACGCCCGAGTGCGTCCTCGCGACGAACACCTCCTCGCTGTCGATCACCGAGATGGCAGCGGACCTGAAGCACCCCGAGCGGGTCGTCGGGTTCCACTTCTTCAACCCCGTCGCCGTCATGCCGCTGCTGGAGATCATCCGCGGCGAGAAGACGGACGACGCGACGCTCGCCACGGCGTTCGCCACCGGCAAGTCGCTGAAGAAGACGTGCATCCTCGTGAAGAACTCCCCCTCGTTCGTCGTGAACCGCCTCCTCGGCCGGTTCATGGGCGAGGCGGGCAAGATCGTCGATGAGGGCACGCCCGTCGAGGTCGTCGAGAAGGCGTTCGCCGGTGTCACCCCGATGCCGCCGTTCATGCTCATCTCGCTCGTCGGCCCCGCCATCGCGCTGCACAACTCGGAGACGCTGCACGGCGCCTTCCCGGAGCGCTTCTACGTCTCGCCGAACCTCGCGAAGGTCGTCGAGGAGAAGATCCCGAGCTTCTACGGCGCCGACGGCAAGCTCGACGACTCGATCTTCGAGAAGTTCAGCAAGCCGGCGGACGCGAAGGTGCTCACCGAGGAGCAGGTGCGCGAGCAGGCCCTGTCGGCACTGGCCGACGAGACCCGTCGCATGCTCGACGAGGAGGTCGTCGCGGCCCCGATGGACATCGACCTCGCGATGATCACCGGCGCCGGCTTCCCGTTCTGGAACGGTGGCGTGACGCCGCTGCTCGACCGCACCGGCATCGCCGAGAAGGTCACCGGTCAGCGCTTCCTGCCGAAGGGCGCCGCGAGCGTCGCCCGCTGATCGCGGTCCTGACGGCGGCGTGAGCCGCCCACGCGGGGCGTACCTCTTGACGGGGTGCGCCCCGCGCCCGCGTCTCGACACGCCGACCGCGATGATTCGGGGCGCTCGCGGCGGTGGCATACCATCGTTGAATCGCTGCGCATCGGCGAACCGCGACCGGCCACAGGGCCCGGTCGGCCGGCTCGCACCGGTGCGCGTGGGAATGACGGGGTGAACCGCAGTGTTCTTCCCGCCGACGCGTGACGTGCCCCCGGGTCGCGTCGCCGCTCGTCACACCTCGGCGTGATGGGTTCATCTGCACCAACTGATTCGGAGATTGTCACTGTGTCCAGCAACGCGCCCCTGAACCTTCGGATCATCGGCGGCAAGCAGCTGTCCGGGTCTATCGACGTGCGCACGAGCAAGAACGCCGCCGTCGCCTGCCTGTGCGCCGCGATGCTGAACAAGGGGCGCACGACGCTGCGCAACCTCGCGCGCATCGAAGAGGTCAACCGCATCACCGAGGTGCTCGACTCCATCGGCGTGCAGACGCGCTGGCTGCCGGGCACGAGCGACCTCGAGATCACGCCGCCCGCCAAGATCGACCTGTCGACGATCGACGAGGTCGCGGCGCGCCGCACCCGCACGATCCTCATGTTCCTCGGCCCGCTCATGCACGAGTTCGACTCGTTCGAGCTGCCCAACGCCGGCGGGTGCGACCTCGGTGCGCGCACCGTCGAGCCGCACCTGCACGCGCTGCGCGCGTTCGGCATGGAGGTCGTCGCGAAGGACGGGTACTACAACGTCGAGGTCAACAACTCGATCCGCCCGACGAAGCCGATCGTCCTCATCGAGCGCGGCGACACCGTCACCGAGAACGCCCTGTTCGCCGCAGCCCGCTACGAGGGCACGACGATCATCCGCAACGCCTCGAGCAACTACATGGTCCAGGATCTGTGCTTCTTCCTCGAGAAGCTCGGCGTGACGATCGAGGGCATCGGCACGACGACGCTCAAGATCACCGGCGTCGCCGAGATCAACGAGGACGTCGAGTACTTCCCGAGCGAGGACCCGATCGAGGCGATGAGCCTCATCGCAGCCGCCATCGTCACGAAGTCCGAGATCACGATCAAGCGCGTGCCGATCGAGTTCATGGAGATCGAACTGGCCATCCTCGAGGAGATGGGCTTCCAGTACGAGATGAGCGACGAGTACACCTCGGACAACGGCTTCACGCGCCTCGTCGACATCACGACGAAGCCGGGCCCGCTCAAGGCGCCGACGGACAAGATCCACCCGCTGCCCTTCCCCGGCCTCAACATCGACAACCTGCCGTTCTTCGCCGTCATCGCTGCGTGCGCCGAGGGCAAGACGCTCATCCACGACTGGGTGTACGAGAACCGCGCGATCTACCTCAACGAGCTGACGAAGATCGGTGCGACGGTGCACCTCATGGACCCGCACCGGGTCATGATCGAAGGCCCCGCCAAGTGGCGCGCCGCCGAGGTCATGTGCCCGCCCGCGCTGCGCCCCGGCGTCGTCATCCTGCTCGGCATGCTCGCCTGCCCCGGCACCTCGACGCTGCGCAACATCTATGTCATCAACCGTGGCTACGAGGAGCTCGACGAGCGTCTCAACGCCCTCGGCGCCGACATCACGAGCTTCCAGGACTAATGCTCGACGGCTGCCTGCGCGGTATGCCATGACGAAGCCCGCCCGGTCGCGTACCGGGCGGGCTTCGTCATGTCTGGGGCCGGCGTTCCTCAGACCTCCAGCGTCCGCGCGATCGGCACGCCCGGTCGGTAGCAGAGGTGACGGTGGCTGGGCGCGTCGAGAACGGCGAGGTCGGCGCGCGCACCGGGGCGGATGACGCCCACGTCGTCGCGCCACAGCGCCTGCGCGCCGCCGGCCGTCGCAGCCCACACGGCTTCGGCGGCGCTCATGCCCATCTCGCGCACGGCGAGGGCGATCATGAACGGCATCGAGTCGGAGTAGCACGTGCCCGGGTTGCAGTCGGTCGCGATGGCGACGCTGACGCCCGCGTCGATGAGGCGCCGCGCATCCGGGTAGGGCGAACGGGTCGAGAACTCGACGCCCGGCAGAAGTGTCGCGACGGTCGACGAATCGGCCAGTGCCGCAACGTCACTCGCCGACAGATAGGTGCAGTGGTCGACGCTCGCCGCACCGAGCTCGACGGCGAGTTGGACGCCCGGTCCCTCGCCGAGCTGGCCGCCGTGGACACGCAGTTCGAGCCCCGCGTCTCGACAGGCCCGCAGGATCGTCGCGCTCTCGTCGCCGTCGAAGGCGTGAGCACTGCCCGGCTCGCAGAACACGTCGGCCCAGCGAGCGTACGGGCGGCACGCCTCGAGCATCTCGCCGCAGACGAGGTCGACGTAGGCGGCACGATCGCTGCCGCTCGGCACGACGTGGGCACCGAGATAGGTCGTCTCCGGCGTGAACTCGCGGGCGATGCGCAGCGCTCGTGCCTCGTCCTCGACCGTCAGCCCGTAGCCCGACTTCACCTCGACGCACGTCGTGCCCTGCGCGCGCATCTCGGCGATGCGCCGCGCGACCAGCGCGGTGAGGCGGTCGTCGTCAGCGTCGCGGGTGGCGGCCACCGTGGTGGCGATCCCGCCCCCGTCGTAGCGCTCGCCCACCATGCGGGCGGCGAACTCGGCCGAGCGGTCGCCGTCGAAGACGAGGTGTGCGTGGCTGTCGACGAAGCCGGGCATCAGTGCGGCGCCGTCGACGTCGACGCGGCGGTCGGCGTCCGGCGCTCGGCGCGACTCGCCGACCCAGGCGATGCGGTCGTCTTCGACGACGATCGCCGCGTCGGTGAGGAGACCGAGCAGGCGCTCGTCCTCGCTCGCGCCAGCGCGGGCCTGCTGCGGGTCGTTCGTCACGAGTTCGGCGATGCCGGTGACGAGCGTCGTCGTCATGTCTGCCTCCAGAAGGGGTCGATGGCGTCGTGCAGGAGCCGCCCGATGCCGCCGGGCGCGAGCGTCTCTTCGAGGCGGTGGCACCCGCCGCGCACGACGACGCGTCCGTCGACGATGACGTCCGTGACGTCCTGCGCAATCGCGGCGAGCAGGATCTGGTCAGGCGAACAGCCTGCGGTGCGCGGGGATTCGGCATTGACGGCGACGAGGTCGGCGCGTGCGCCGATGACGATCTCGCCGGCGTCCGCCCAGCCGATGCTCGCCTGCCGCGTCGCCGCCGAGAGCAGGTCGCGCGGGCTCAGGCGGCCGCGCTCGTTGCTCGTCAGCCGCTCGTGCATCTCGAGGCCGCGGGCTTCTTCGAACATGTCGATGACGGCGTGCTGGTCGCTGCCGAGGCTGAGCCGCGCGCCCGCGTCGTACAGTGCAACGGCCGGCCCGATGCCGTCGGCAAGGTCGCGTTCGGTCGTCGGGCAGAAGCAGGCCGTCGCGCCCGCGCGGGCGAGCGTCGAGACGTCGTCGTCGCTCAGATGCGTCGCATGGACGGCGGAGAAGCGCTCGCTCAGTGCGCCGGCCTCGTGGAGCAGACCCACGGGCGTGCGCTGGTAGTGGGCCAGTGCCGCGGCGTTCTCCGCAGGCTGTTCGGAGACATGGGCGTGGAGGATCTCCCCCGGCGTCGCGGCGACGACGTCCGCCAGTTCGTCGCGAGCGACAGCGCGCACCGAGTGAACGGCCGCGCCGACCACGGTGTTCTCGTCACTGAGTGCGTCCTCCCGCAACTGCGCGTGACGCCGCGCCCAGGCTTCGACGGAGTCGTCGCTGAAGCGCTGCTGCTCAGCGCTCATCGCGGCGTGGCCATCGGTGTCGAGGCCTCCGTGGAGGTAACACGTGTCGAGCAGCGTGAGCCGGATGCCGGCCTCGCGGGCCGCTTGACGCAGCGCAGAACCCATGGCATTCGGGTCGTCGTAGGGCGTGCCGTCGGGGCGGTGGTGGACGTAGTGGAACTCCCCCACCGCCGTGACGCCGGCCAGCGCCATCTCGGCGTACACGGCGCGCGCCAGTGCGAGGTATGTCGACGGATCGAGCTGCGCCGCAACGCGGTACATACGTTCACGCCAGGTCCAGAACGTGCCGCCATCGTCATGCGTGCGCCCCCGCAATGCGCGGTGGAACGCATGGCTGTGGCAGTTCGCGAAACCGGGGAGTGCGACCCCTTCGAGCCTGATCACGTCGTCCGAGGATGCGTCGTCAGCGGACACGCCACTCGGCGCCCCACCCGTCGATCCACCCGACAGCCCATCTCTCGGTGACGCATTCGCCGTCACCTCGACCCATCGCCCGTCCTCCTCGACGAGTCGGACGTCGCGCGCGAGGCCGTCGGGCAGGTGCGCGAACGGCACGTGGTAGATGGTCATGACGCGAGATCCTCGAGCACGCGGACGAGTGCGTCGACGCCGCGCAGGCAGTCGTCGGTCTGCGCGAACTCCTCGGGCGAGTGCGACGTGCCCGTCGGGTTGCGCACGAACAACATGACGCTGGGGATGCCGTGGTTGGCGAGGATGCCGGCGTCGTGGCCGGCGCCGGTGCCGAGCATCGGCACACCCTCACCGAGCGTGCGGTGCACGCGCGCGACGAGGTCGGCGTCGAACGGGGTCGTCGGCGTCCATGACTCCTCCCGCCATTCGCCACCGAGTTCCGCTGCGCGACCTGCGATCTCGTCGATCGCGGCGCGCACGTCGTCCTCGCAGACGCCGCGAGCGTCGACCCACGCCGTCACGTGGGAGGCGATGGCGTTGATGCCGCCGGGCGTGACGTCGAGCTTTCCGACGGTCGCGACGACGCGGCGCGCGGCACCGTCGTCACGCGAGGTGGCCGCCGCCCGCACCTGCTCGATGAACCGGGCGGCCTTGACCAGCGCGTCGTCGCGGTCGCCGAGCGCCGTCGTCCCGGCGTGGTCGGCGCGCCCGGGCAGGTCGGCGCGAAACCGTCCGTGCGGCCAGATGTCGGTGCCGACCGCTGCGGCGGCGCCGAACGGATCGCCCGCTGCGTCACGGGGCAGGTCGACGAGGGCCCGCCCCTGTTCGACGTGCACCTCGACGAAGCACGCGAGGCGCGCGAGGGCCGCGTCGTCCCGCCCGAGATCCGACGGCTCACGCCCAGCGCGCTCCCACGCCTGTGCCATCGTGACACCGTCGGTGTCGCGCAGGCCGAGGGCGCGCTCGGCCGTCAGCGCTCCGGTGATGAGGCGCGAGCCCGCGCAGGCGACGCCGAAGCGCGCGCCCTCCTCGTCGACGAAGTTGACGACACCGATCGGGCGCGCGGGCGCGAACCGCGACTCCTTGAGTCGGCGCACCGCGAGCAATGACGAGACGACGCCCAGGGGTCCGTCGAACGCTCCGCCGTCGGGCACCGAGTCGAGGTGCGATCCGGTGGCGACGCCAGGCGTCCGATCCGGGTCGCCCCACCACGCCCACTGGTTGCCTGCGCGGTCCTCGACGACGTCGAGACCGAGCGCTTCACACTCGCCGCCGAACCATTCGCGGAGCGTGGAATCCTCACGGCTCCAGGCGAATCGGCGGTATCCGCCACTGTGCTTGTCGCGCCCCACCGGGGCGAGGTCGGCCCACAGGCCCTCGAACGTGCGCTCGGTCATCGAAATCCTCCGGGTCCTCGTCGTCATCGGACATGTCCGGCTCGGAAGCGGGGCGGGGCATGCCGAGCACGCCACGCCCCCGCGTCCGACGTCGTGCCGCTCAGCCCTCGCTCATCGGGATGCGTACGCCGCGCTCGGCGGCGATGTTCTCGGCGATGTCGTAGCCGGCGTCGACGTGGCGGATGACACCCATGCCGGGGTCGTTCGTCAGCACGCGCGCGAGCTTCTGCGCGGCCAGCGGCGTGCCGTCCGCGACGGAGACCTGCCCCGCGTGCATCGAGCGTCCGATGCCGACACCGCCGCCGTGGTGCAGCGAGACCCAGCTCGCGCCGCTCGCCGTGTTGACGAGGGCGTTGAGCAGCGGCCAGTCGGCGATGGCGTCGGAGCCATCCTGCATGGCCTCCGTCTCGCGGTAGGGCGAGGCGACAGAGCCGCAGTCGAGGTGGTCGCGCCCGATGACGATGGGGGCGCTCACCTCGCCGTTCGCGACCATGTCGTTGAAGCGCAGGCCGGCCTTGTCGCGTTCGCCGTAGCCGAGCCAGCAGATGCGCGCCGGCAGGCCCTCGAAGTGCACCTTCTCGCGGGCGCCCTTGATCCAGCGGTGCAGGCGCTCGTTGTCCGGGAACAGGTCGAGCACCGCCTCGTCCGTCGCGTAGATGTCCTTCGGGTCGCCCGAGAGCGCCACCCAGCGGAACGGGCCCTTGCCCTCGCAGAACAGCGGGCGGATGTACTTCGGCACGAAGCCCTCGAACTCGAACGCGCGGCCGTAACCGCCCTGGCGCGCCTCGTCGCGGATCGAGTTGCCGTAGTCGAACACCTCGACGCCCTTGTCCTGGAAACCGACCATCGCCTCGACGTGACGCGCCATCGACTCCTGCGCTCGCTCGGTGAACTCCTCGGGCTTCTTCGCGGCGTACTCGAACCAGTCGGCGACGTCGATGCCGATCGGCAGGTAGCTCAGCGGGTCGTGCGCGCTCGTCTGGTCGGTGACGATGTCGATGGGCACGTCGCGGCGCAGCAGCTCCGGGAAGACCTCGGCGGCGTTGCCGACGACGCCGATTGACACGGCCTTCTTCGCGTTCTTAGCGGCGACGGCGCGGTCGATGGCGTCGTCCAGATCGTCGGCGATCTCGTCGAGATAGCGGTGCTCGACGCGGCGGTGAAGACGCGCCGGGTCGACGTCGACGATGAGGCACGTGCCACCGTTCAGCGTGACGGCGAGGGGCTGGGCGCCGCCCATGCCGCCGCAGCCGCCGGTGAGCGTCAGCGTGCCCGCGAGGGTGCCGCCGAACGTGCGCTCGGCGATCGCCGCGAAGCACTCGTACGTGCCCTGCAGGATGCCCTGGGTGCCGATGTAGATCCACGACCCGGCCGTCATCTGGCCGTACATCGTGAGACCCATCTGCTCGAGGCGGCGGAACTCGGGCCACGTAGCCCAGTCGCCGACGAGGTTCGAGTTCGCGATGAGCACGCGCGGCGCCCACTCGTGCGTCCGCATGACGCCGACGGGCCGGCCCGATTGCACGAGCATCGTCTCGTCGGCCTTCAACGTCTCGAGTGTGCGCACCATCGCGTCGAAGCTGCGCCAGTCACGTGCGGCGCGGCCGGTGCCGCCGTAGACGACGAGGTCGTCGGGGCGCTCGGCGACCTCCGGGTCGAGGTTGTTCATGAGCATGCGCAAGGGGGCCTCGGTGGCCCAGCTGCGAGCGTTCAACTGGGTGCCGCGGGGTGCGCGGACGGGACGGGCGCCTTCCATGGGGTGCTCCTCGGTCTGATTCGGCGGAACTGCGGGTGGGTCGATGCGGAGGGCGGAGGGACGATCGCCCGCTGGTGTGCGTGAGCAACCGTCCAGGACGCGTCAGTCGAGCGAGCCCGCGGCTCGGGCGGCGGCGTCACGGACGGCGCCACTCTTGACG
The DNA here is from genome assembly GCF_017565385.1 of Dermacoccus sp. NHGro5. Taxonomy (NCBI): domain Bacteria; kingdom Bacillati; phylum Actinomycetota; class Actinomycetes; order Micrococcales; family Dermacoccaceae; genus Dermacoccus; species Dermacoccus sp. NHGro5. Next base: position 13,132 of record NZ_JAGEKQ010000019.1, read on the forward strand.
AGCGCGACGGCGCGTTCGATCTCCGGCGAGAGGTAGCGATCCCGCCCCGGCATGCCGGCGGGCTGGCCACCCTCGTCCGTCAGCGCGTCGATGACGGCGGCCGCGACCGGCCCGGGCGTCAACGGTGCGCGCAGCTGGATGCCGCGCGTCGCCGTCAGCGTCTCGATGGCGAGGACGCGGGCGAGACCGTCGACGGCCCGACGCAGCTTGCGGGCGCCGGCCCAGCCCATCGAGACGTGATCCTCCTGCATCGCGCTGCTCGGGATCGAGTCGACGCTCGCGGGGCTCGCGAGCCGCTTGAGTTCGCTGACGATGCCCGCGGCCGTGTACTGCGCGATCATGAGGCCCGAGTCGGTGCCCGGGTCGTCGGCGAGGAACGGCGGCAGGCCGTGGTTGCGGGCGACGTCGAGGAAGCGGTCGGTGCGGCGCTCACTCATCGACGCGACGTCGGCGATGACGATGGCGAGGAAGTCGAGGACGTACGCGACGGGTGCTCCGTGAAAGTTGCCGTTCGACTCGACGCGGCCGTCGAGCGTCACGACGGGGTTGTCGACGGCGGCCGCGAGCTCGCGGTTCGCGACGGTCGTCGCGTGCTCGAGGGTGTCGCGGGCCGCGCCGATGACCTGTGGCGAGCAGCGCAGCGAATAGGCGTCCTGCACGCGGGTGCAGGCGCCCGGTTCACGGTGGGATTCGCGGATGCCGCTGCCCGCGAGCACCTTGCGCAGGTTCGCTGCCGAGCGCGCCTGGCCGGGGTGCGGGCGCAGCTGCTGCAGGTCGTCGGCGAAGACGGCGTCCGAGCCGAGCAGGCCCTCGACGCTGAGGCCGGCGGCGACGTCGGCGCTCGTCAAGAGCATGCGCAGATCGGCGATGGCGAGGCACAGCATGCCGAGCATGCCGTCGGTGCCGTTGATGAGCGCCAGGCCCTCCTTCTCCTGCAGCTGGACGGGCTCGACGCCGGCGGCGCGCAGCGCGTTCTCGGCGTTCGTCAGGTGGCCGGCGGCGTCGACGACCTCGCCCTCGCCCATGAGCGCGAGCGCACAGTGCGCGAGCGGCGCGAGGTCGCCGGAACAACCGAGCGAGCCGTACTCGCGCACGACCGGGGTGATGCCGGCGTTGAGCATCGCGACATACGCGTCGAGCGTCTCGGGACGGATGCCGGTGCGCCCGGTCGCGAGCGTCGAGATGCGCAGGAGCATGAGCGCGCGCACGACCTCGCACTCGACCGGTTCACCGCTGCCCGCGGCGTGCGAGGCGACGAGGCTGCGCTGCAGCTGCTGACGCTTCTCGAGCGGGATGTGCTGCGTCGCGAGCGCACCGAAACCGGTCGAGATGCCGTAGTGCGGCACCGGGTCGTTGGCGAGGGCGTCGATGATCGCGCGGCTCTTCGCGACCTCCGCGCGACTCGCCTCGCTGAGCACGATGCGCGCGTCATGGCGGGCGACGGCGACGACGTCGTCGATGCTGAGGGCGCCGATGCCGACCTCGACCTCGCAGGCAGCGCTCATGTCAGGGGGCGTGACGCCGGCGCCGGGCGTCGCGGCGGGGTCGTGGTGGTGCTGAGGCATCGAGGCGTTCGTCATGACACCACCTTCGCCCGTGACCACACTCGTGCGTGACCCAGGACGCGCTTTTTGTCTCGGATACGAGACACTGGGCGCATGTCGTCGTACGTCCCCGCCGCCGAGCACGTCCTCGCGCTCTTGCAGCGCATCGCCGCGCGCCCCTCGCCCGCACCGGCGGCGGCTCTCGCCCGTGAGCTCGACCTGCCCCGCTCGTCCGTCTACAAGTTGCTCGGCGTGCTGCGCGCCGCAGGGTTCGTCACGCACGACGAGGGGACACGACGCTGGGGGTTGGGGCCAGCCGCGCACGAGCTTGGCTCGGCCTACCGGCGTCAGGCGCCGCTGCAGCGCGCGGCGCAGAGCATCGTCACCGACCTCGCGGAGCGGACGGGGGCCTGCGCGCACCTCGCCGTCCTGCACGGGCGCGACGTCGTGTACGTGCTCGAGGAGCGACCGCTCGGGGTGCCGCCACTCGTCACCGACGTCGGCGTGCGGCTGCCCGCGACCGTGACGGCGAGTGGCCTTGCGATTCTCGCGGCCCTGCCCGCTGCGCAGGTGCGTGCGCTGTTTCCGCGCAGCGACGACCTCGTCCGACGCCGTGAGAACGGCAATGCGCCGGGGACGCTCAAGGAGCTGCGCTCACAACTCACGCAGGTGCGCCAACGCGGCCATGCCTGGGAGAACGGCTCGGTGACGGAGGGCTTTGCGTCCGTGGGGTGCGCGGTGCTAGACCACAACGAGCTACCGGCCGCGAGCCTCGCGGTGACGTGGGACGAGGGGCGTCTCGCGCGCCACGGCGAGGATCCGGCCGAGCGACACGATCGGTTCGTCGCGGCGTGTCGAGTGAGCGCGCAGGCCCTCACTCGCCGATTGAACGGGTGAATGATTGCGGGGCTGAACGCCGCGAGGCCCCCGTGGAGGTGAACTCCACGGGGGCCTCGGGCGAACGGCGCGCTGCTCAGGAGCGCCCGTCGTCCTTGGCGTGCTTGCCGCCGCGCCACGGGCCCGTCGTTCGACTGATGCGGTAGTCGATGCGGTTGTCGACGCGGTGGTCGACCTGGCGGCCGAAGTGCTCGTCGAAGTTCGACTGCAACTCCTGACGCACGTACTCGACGCGACCGAGGAACTCCTTCTCCTCACGACGGCGGTAGTCATAGCGCACCGCCTTGAACGTCGCGACGCACATAAGCACGAGCACGACGCTGAACGGCAATGCCGTCGCGAGAGACGCCGCCTGCAGCGCCTTGAGCCCGCCGGCGAGGAGCAGGCCGATGGCGATGGCACCTTCCATGAGGGCCCACAGCACACGCGACCACGTCGGCGGGTTGGGGTGACCACCGGAGGCGAGCATGTCAACGACGAGTGAACCCGAGTCGGAGGAGGTGATGAAGAAGACGGCGACGAGCAGGATCGCGATGACGGACAGCACTTGCCCGAGCGGCAGGTCCTGCAGCACCGTGAACAGCACCTTCTCCGCGACGACACCGTCGGTCTTGTCGACGAGACCGCCGTCACCGAAGAGCTGACGGTGGATGCCGGCGCCGCCCATGACGGCGAACCAGACGAACCCGACGAGCGTGGGCACGAGAAGCGTGCCGGCGATGAACTCGCGGATCGTGCGCCCGCGGGAGATGCGGGCGATGAAGACGCCGACGAACGGCGCCCAGCTGATCCACCAGCCCCAGTAGAAGATCGTCCACGCAGAGTTCCAGTCAGCGCCCTTCTCCCCCGTGTAGGCACCGACGTCGAAGGTCATGCCGAGCACGTTGGCGAGGTAGACGCCGAGCGCCTCGGTGAGGTTCTGGAACAGGAACAGCGTCGGGCCGAGCAGCAGCACCGAGATGAGCAGCAGACCGGCGAGGCTGAGGTTGATGTTCGACAGCCACTTGATCCCCTTGCCGAGGCCGGAGACACACGACAGCGTCGACAGGAACGTGATGCACACGATGAGGATGACGAGGATCGTGTTGTCCGTGCTGTCGAGGATGCCGATGGACTTCAGACCGGAGGCGATCTGTTGCACGCCGAGACCCAGCGACGTCGCGACACCGAACACGGTGCCGAAGATGGCCAGGATGTCGACGAGGTCGCCCATCCAACCCTTGACGCGCTCGCCCAGGATCGGCTCGAGAGCCCACCGGATCGAGATGGGGCGGCCGCGACGGTGGATCGCGTACGCGAGGGCCAGCCCGATGACGGCGTAGATCGCCCACGGGTGCAGACCCCAGTGGACGAAGGTCTGCGCCATCGCGAGCTGTGAACGCTCGGCCTCGCCTTCGGGCCAGCCGGGCTTCGGCATCGTCGTCGCGTAGGTGAGTGGCTCACCGACGCCGTAGAAGACCAGGCCGATGCCCATGCCCGCGGCGAACAGCATCGCGAACCAGGAGAAGACCCCGAACTCGGGCTTCTCGTCGTCGTTGCCGAGCTTGATCGAGCCGTAGCGGCTGAGACCCATGAAGGCGGCGAAGGCGATGAACCCGCCGATGACGAGCATGTAGTACCAGCCGAAGTTCGTGACGATCCACGACTGCATGTTCGTCAGCACCTCACCGGTGCCGTCGGGGAAGGCGACGCCGAGCACGGCCACCGCCAGGATGACGATGAGTGCCGGCCAGAAGACGCGTGGCGCGACTCCGCCCTTGCCGAGGCGCACGCCCTGGCGTCGCAACTTCTCTGCGATGACCTCATCGTCGTCGTCCTCGGCGATCTGCGCGGCGTCAGACAGATCGGAGGGCAGCGGGTCCGACGACTCGCCCTCGTGGCGCGCCGCTTCCTCGGGTGTCTGCGGGGTTGCGGCCTCCGTCTCCGGCGCAGCGCTGTCGTCGGTGATCGCCGTTGCCGGGGTGGCGCCCGGCGGGCCGTCGGCCTTCGGTTCTTCGTCTTGCATGCGATGTCCTCCCTGGTGTCCATCGTGCGGTCGGAAGTCACGACTCTTCCGGATCGCAGGCCACATCTCAAGTTGTTACTGGCCGGTACCCGGTCGGATCTGCTCGCGATCGAGTTCGGTCCGCGGTGGTCTGCCGCGACCGTGCGTGCTGGACGATGCCGCCTGTCGACCGAACACTGCTGATGCCCGCGATGCCGAATGAGCGCCCCGGACGCCTGACTGTGGCACGATGCGGGAACCCGTTTCGTCTCCCGTCGCACGTGAGGACCGCTGCTCATGACCAAGGCAACCTCGCATCTCGCGTCGGGGCCCGTCGCCCTGGCCCACCGCGGTTTCTCCGGTGGCACCTCGCATGCGCTGGAGAACTCGATGGCGGCGTTCCGCGCTGCCGCCGAGCTCGGCTACCGGTGGGTTGAGACCGACGTGCACGCGACCGTCGAAGGGGTGCTCGTCGCCTTCCACGACACGACCCTCGACCGCACGAGCGACGGGGCCGGCGCGATCGCGCACCTGCCATGGGAGGTGGTCGCACGGGCGCGCATCGCCGGGCACGAGCCGATCCCGCGACTCGAGGAATTGCTGACGCAACTGCCGCAGGTGTGCGTCAACATCGACGTGAAATCGGCCGGCGCGGTCACACCGCTCATCGAGTGCATCGAACGGTGCGGCGCGCACGATCGCGTCCGCATCGCCTCCTTCTCCGACGCGCGGCGCCGAGCCGTCCTCGCCGGCCTGACGCGACCGGTCCGTTCATCGCCAGGGCAGTCGCGCACCACCGCGCTGTGGCTCGCGGCGCACCTGCCGGTGCTCGGTTCGCCCCTCGTCGCGCGCCTTGCGCACGGCATCGACGCCGTGCAGATCCCCGAACGTCAGGGCCGCCTGCGCGTGCTGACGCCGAGACTCCTGCGCGTCCTGCACGGCGCCGGGCTCGACGTCCACGTGTGGACGGTCAACGAGCGCGCCGACATGGAGCGTCTGCTCGACCTCGGCGTCGACGGCCTCATCACCGACCGCGCCGACGTGCTCAAGGACGTCCTCGTCGAACGGGGTGGATGGGGCTGAGCAGAGCGGCTCGACGGGCGATCGCCTGGTTTCGTCAGCCTGCAGCGCGGACCTCGTCTTTGATGGCGTGGCCGTGCAGAGGCCAGGTGCGGTGTGCTGGACGCACGTGGTTGGGAGTGCGCCGAAGTGGCGAGGCGCGATCGCTGAGTCGCGACCGTCGAGAATCGTTGACACGGCGGGTATCCGGCGAAAGTATCTTTACGTCAAGATACTTTCACCGGAAGGCGCCTCATGCTCACGTTGCATCATGTCCAGGTCTCGATGCCCGAGGGTCGCGAGGACGACGCCCGACGTTTCTACCGCGATGCCCTCGGCCTCGACGAGGTCGCCAAACCCGGCGTGCTCGCACAGCGCGGCGGCGCGTGGTTCCGCGCGTTCGCTGCCGACGGCGCCGTCGCCGCCGAGATCCACCTCGGGATCGACGAACCGTTCGTCCCCGCCAAGAAGGCCCACCCCGCCCTCGTCGTCGAATCGACAGCTGCCCTGGAGGCCCTTGCCGCGCGCATCGAGGACGCCGGTTTCGACGTGAACTGGGCCGAGCGCCACACCCTCGACGGCTACGAACGCTTCCACTGCCGCGACGCGTTCGGCAACCGCGTCGAGGTGCTGACGCCCGAGCCCTGACGGCTCGCGAGCGCGATGCGTCAGTCGTGCGACGGCTCGGGCGCATGCCCGAGGGAACGGTTGATCTCGGCGATCAACCGGCGTCCGTGCACACCCCACGCGTGCCGCTCGTCGGCGCTCGCGCGCGTCAGGGCGCGCTGCCACGTGAAGACGCGCCCGACCCGGGCGATGAGCAGGGCGTCGTCGACGGCTGCGCTCAGCGCAGTGCTCGAGACGACGTCGCTCCACACGCTGAGGTAGGCGCGCATGATGCGCTCACGGGCTGCGCGGGCGGCGTCGTCGTCGAGGCCCTCGCAGATGCGCTCGAGCGGGACGAGCAGCGAGCACAGCGGGTTGCCGACGCTCGCGTCACCCCAGTCGAAGATGCGCGCGTCGTGAGCGCCCGCCGAGGTGCCGTCGGCAAAGACGTTGCCGGCGTGCAGGTCGTCGTGCTGAATGGTGAGCGGCAACCCGACGGCGTCGAGCCGCTGAGCGGCGCGGCGCACCTCACGTGTCGTGTCGGGTTTGAGCCCAAGGCGTTGCCACCGGCGAGCCGATTCGCGCGGCGACATGTCGGGCACGCCCGCGTCGCGCAGTTGATCGAGGACCCGCGTCGACGAGCGTTGCAGTCGCGCGTAGCGTCGCACCACGGACGACATGAGGCTGACGGCGTCGTCGTCACGCTGGACGTCACGCAGCACCGGGCCCTGATCGGGCATGAGCAGCCAGCCGCGCTCGGGGTCGTCGGCCCACACGACCGGAACCGCGTCGGGCGCGACGGAACGCAACGCGCGCAGGATGGCGGCCTCGGGGCTCATCTCCGGGCTCGTCGCCTTGAACCACACGCGCCCTTGATCGGTCGTCTCGGCGACGAGCAACGTCGACCAGGGACGCACCCGCGGCTGCAACGGCGTCGTCGGCACACGTTCGAGACCGCGCCGCGCGAGGGCCGCGTCCATCCAGCGCACGGCCTCCCAGCGCCACGTCTCACTGCTCCAGATCGCGCTCGCGGGCGCGACCTGATCAGAGCCGGGGAGAACAGGAAGCTCGGGTGACTTCACCACGTCGTTCGGCCGCTCAGTCGATGTCGGCGTGAGCGGCGACCGGCATGGCGTCCCCGAGATCACCCGTCGCACCGGCATCACGTCCCGCGGCCGGCGTGCCTGCGTCACCGTCGCGGGTGCTTGCACCGCCGTCAGGCGCGTGTGCACCACCGTCGTACGCATCGGCGCGCGTGAGTCCTGCGTCGTCGCGCCCGAGAGCGTCGACGATGTCGGCGGCCGTCAGCCCCACGGTCGCGAGCACCTCGCCGCGCGAGGCGTGGACGAGGAACTCCTTGGGAATGCCGAACGTGTCGAGCGGCGTGCGCACACCGGCTTCACGCAGGCGTCGCGCGACGGCGCTGCCGACGCCCGCCTCGACGAGGTTGTCCTCGATGACGACGACCCGGCCCGCGGCGCGGGCGAGGTCGACGAGTTCGTCGGCCACCGGGTAGGTCCAGCGCGGGTCGATGACCTGGACGCGACGGCCCCGATCGGTGAGCAGATCGGCGACGCCGAGTGCCGTCGAGACCATCGACCCGACACCGACGACCAGCACGTCCACGCCGTCGCCGCCGTCGGGTTCACGCATGACGTCGAGGCGACCGAGACGTCTCTCGGCGACGAGCGGGTCGGCGACGTCGCCCTTGGGGAAGCGGATGACGCTCGGCGCGTCGTCGATGTCGACGGCCTCGCGCAGCAGTTCGCGCACCTGTGCGCCGTCGCGCGGGGCGGCGAGGTGCAGGCCGGGCACGATCGAGCAGATCGACATGTCCCACATGCCGTTGTGCGAGGCGCCGTCGGAGCCGGTGACGCCGGCACGGTCGAGCACGAACGTCACGCCCTGACGGTGCAGTGCGGTGTCCATGAGCAGCTGGTCGAACGCGCGGTTGAGGAACGTCGCGTAGACGGCGACGACGGGGTGCAGGCCGCCGTACGACAACCCGGACGCCATCGTGACGGCGTGCTGCTCGGCGATGCCGACGTCGAACACGCGCTCGGGGTACTTCTTCGCGAACCCGTCGAGCCCGACGGGGATGAGCATGGCAGCCGTGATGGCGACGATGTCGTCGCGCTCGGCGCCGAGGGCGACCATCTCGTCGCTGAACTCGTCGGTCCAGATGCGGCCACTCACCTCGAACGGCAGGCCCGTCTCGGGGTTGAACTTGCCGATGCCGTGCCACTGGTCGGCCTCGTCGGAGAACGCGGGCTCGTAGCCGCGGCCCTTCTGCGTGATGACGTGCACGAGGGTCGGCCGGCCGTAGTCGCGAGCGCGGCGCAGCGCGGCCTCGACCGCCGCCTCGTCATGTCCGTCGATCGGGCCGAGGTACTTGATGCCGAGGCTCTCGAAGACGCCCGTGTCGGGGTAGACGATGTCCTTGAGACCACGCTTCACGCCGTGCAGCGCCTCGTACATCTTCGTCCCGACCTTCGGCGTCGCCTGCAGGCGGTTCTTGCCCCAGTCGAGCACCTGGTCGTAGGTGTGCATCGTGCGCATCGTCGCGAGGTGGTGCGCCATCCCGCCGATCGTCGGGGCATAGGAGCGCTCGTTGTCGTTGAGGACGATGACGAGCGGCAGGTCGGCGTCGGCGGAGATGTTGTTGAGCGCCTCCCACGCCATGCCGCCGGTCAGGGCGCCGTCACCGATGACGGCGACGGTGTGACGGTCGCTCTCACCCTTGAGGCGGCGCGCCTTGGCGATGCCCTCGGCCCAGCTCAGCGACGTCGAGGCGTGCGAGTTCTCGACGACGTCGTGCTCGGACTCCTCGCGGCTCGGGTAACCCGACAATCCGCCGGATTTCTTGAGCTTGCTGAAGTCGTGACGCCCCGTCAGCAGCTTGTGGACGTAACTCTGGTGGCCGGTGTCGAAGACGAACGTGTCCTTCGGCGAGTCGAAGACGCGGTGCATCGCGATGCTCAACTCGACGACACCCAGGTTGGGGCCCAGGTGCCCGCCCGTCTTGGAGACGGATTCTACGAGGAACTGACGGATCTCGGCGGCGAGCGCGTCGAGCTCCTCGGCGGGGATTCGCTTGAGATCGTCCGGACCCGAGATGGTTTCCAGCAGCGTCACGTCTCACTCAGCCTTTCGAAAGTGCAGTCTCCTGAGTCTAGGTCGTCGACCGCGCAGCCGCCATGCGGGCGGGGGCACCCTCCCGTCGCACCCCCGTCGGAGCCGGTAGCGCCGTCGGAGTTCAAAGGCCGGGACTCTGCCCGCCCACGCACCCGCCCCGAACGCCGGCGCATCACAGCCGAGGGACGAACGTCTTGCCGCGCATCGCCTCGTGCACGAGACGGACGGCGCGCGCCGTGGCACGCAACCGCAGCCCCTCCGCGGACAGGTGCTCCATCACCTGCGGCACCGCGCGCGGTGGCAGCTCGTCGGCGAGGTCGACGCGGATGCGGCGATATGACTCGCGCATCGCGCCGAGTTGAGCGTCGACATGCCACGTCGCCACCCAAGCGAGCGCCACCGGGTGACGGCGCCATGCGTCGTAGGCGCGAAAATCCGAGGGGCACTGATCGAGCAGCCACTGCGTCGCCGCCTCCTGCCACCCCGGCGCACCCGGCGGCGGCACACCTCTCGGCCAGCCCGGAGGGCCGGTGTTCACCTCGTCCGACATGACCCCAGCGTACCCCATTGTTCGAACACGTGTTCTATTTGATGACCGCCCCACGAGACCCGCAGACCGGCGCGAGACACGCCCCCGAAGCCGGGTGCTCTGTGGCATGCTGAGCCCGTCACACGGGAGCCCGAGGCGCGGGCTGAGAGGGCATCGCCATGCCGACCGTCCAACCTGATGCGGTTCATGCCGCCGTAGGGAGTGTTCGATCGTGTCTACCCTGACGCCTGCCCCTTCCCCTGCCCACGACGATGCGCCGCGCCTGGCGCCGGCCGCCGCCACCCCAGAACGGCGCGAGGCCCGCCGCAGCGCCCTCGTCGGAAACTTCGTCGACCAGTTCGACATCTTCCTGCCCGTCATTGCGCTGGGTGGGGTGCTGTCGACGCGTTCGACGATTCCCGACGGCCTCGTCTTCGCCGCGACACTCCTGGGCCGCCCCCTCGGGGCGTTCATCCTCGGCACCCTGGCCGATCGTCGCGGACGAGCCCGCGTGTCACGCGGCGCACTGCTCGGCCTGAGCGTGTGCACCGGCCTCATGGTGACGCTCCCCCTGCACACCTCGACGTGGGCCGTGGCCGCTCTCCTGGCGTTGCGCTTCGCCGCCGGATTCTTCCTCGGCGGGCAGTACTCCGCGGCCATCCCCCGCGCCCTCGCGCTCACAGAGCCGCAACGACGCGGCCACCTGAGCGGCCTCGTCATGGCGATGTCACCCCTCGCGAACGCCACCATCGCCGCCGCCACGATGATGCTGACGGCCTCACTCGGCGGCGCGTACACCACGTGGGGGTGGCGCCTGCTGTTCGTCGTCGGCGCACTGCTGCCGTTGATCCTGGCCCTCACCTCGAGGTCAGCGCACGCCGGGCCGGCAGGTCACAGCCCCTCTTCCCACGAATCCGACAAGCGCGATCCCGCCGCGCACGACGCGACCGACGACGAGGAAGAGCGCGTGACGGGCCGTGTCGTGGCCGCATTGTTCACCCTCATGACGGGACTGTGGTTGTTCACGATGATGGGGGTCTCGGTGCTGACGAGTTCGCTGCGCCCGCACTTCTCCCCCCATGACGTCGGGCTCGTCATGCTCGTCGCGACGGCCGTCAGTGCGCCGACGATGGCCGCGGCGGGTGCCGTCTCGACGCGTGTGGGCCGTTCACGCTTCTTCATGGCGTTCGGAGCACTGGCCTGCATCGCCGCCCCCGCCGCCTATCTCGCGGCGATGCATGCGGCGTCATCGGGCAGCATCGTCGCCACGACGATCGCCGCCGCGGCCGTCCAGATCGTCACCGTCTCCGCCTACGGCCCGGTCGGCGCCTACCTCGCCGAACACTTCCCCGAGTCGCGACGTTCGCGCGGTTACGGCAGCGTCTATTCGGCGTCGATCGTGCTGCCCGGCCTGTACCCGTTCTGGCTGCCCACCGTGACGCAGTGGCTCGGCCGTTCGGCCGCCGTCCCGCTCGTGCTGTGCGTCGCGGGCCTCCTCGTCACTCTTGCCCCCGCGTGGATACGCGGAAGTAACGTTGGTGGTTACGAAAAAGTAAGTTGAGTGGGTGAAATCAGCTCGAACCGGTGGCGACGCCGTGATGATCTTGTTAACGTCGTGACTCGGTTCACATCGACTATCGAAGGATGAGCATGTTCACCACACGCCGTACCGCCAAGATCGCCCTCGTCGCCACCGCCGTGGCCGGCACCGTCACGATGGCTGCGCCCGGCGCGCAGGCCGCGACGAGCGACACGACGAAGGACACCATCTGGAACCTCGGCTACGACACGTCGGCGACGACGACGATCAAGAAGTCCGGGCAGTCCTCGACGACGACCGGCTTCACCTTCTCCACCCTCCACGTCGAGAAGGGCGACCTGAGCTCCGACATCATGCTCAAGGACTTCAAGATGCCGGTGAAGCTCGGCAAGCTGCAGATCGCCATCGCGACGATCTCGCAGGAACCCGTCGGCAAGGCCGTCGGAACGATCGACCCGAACACGCACAAGATCGTGCAGACCCAGAAGGTCAACCTCCACATCAAGGATGTCTCGGCCACGGGTAAGGGCCTCATCAACCTCGTCGGCAAGAACTGCCGCACGAGCAGCCCCATCACGCTGACCGTGACGGGCAAGCAGGGTGGCTTGTTCGACCCGATCAACCTCTCGGGCACGTTCACCATCCCGAACTTCGCCAACTGTGGCCTGTCGACGAGCCTGGTCAACAGCCAGGTGGCCGGCCCCGGCAACACGATCAACATGACGCTGACGCCGCACGGCTGATCGCGACCAGCCTCACACGCATCATCTCGGCCGCCGGTACCCCACGGGTGCTGGCGGCCGACGCGTGTCGACTGACGGCAACCGCCACCCGCCCCGATAGCCGCTCGACCATTACGCGTCTGCAAGACGAATGTACGGCGCATTCCTCGTGCAGACGCGTAATCGTCGAGCAACTGATGGCCTGCGCGGTTCACCCAGCGGTTGCAACCTCCGTCACCGTCGTCACCCGACGAAGTTGTAGTGCCACCACTCGGGGTTGGACCGCGCCGATCCATGTAGTCGGGGCGGTCGAATCCCCAGCGCTTGGAGTTGGCCGTCAGCCACACGTCGTAAGAACGCCCGAAGTACAGAGGCGAGTTGATCGCGTTCGTGCGGGCGATGCCGAAGTCGATCGCGTTGCCCAACCCGTGGTTCGAGGTGCCAGGGACGGCCGCGCGGGGGTAGCCGAGAGTGCGGTAGAGCAGCTGCTGACGGTTCAGGGTGCGGTAGGCCTCGGTGATCGTCAGCGCCACACCGAAACGAGCCTTGAAAGCCGCGGCCAGTCCGAGATATCCGACGGCCGCCGCGCGCGAGAGATACCGCGGCTCGTGCGGCAGGTTGCTGACGTTGACGCTCCAGCTCGGCAGTCGTGTGACGGCCGACATCGGTAGACGGCCGTTCACCGCGCGCGCCGTCGTCGCGACGAGGACTGCGGACGTCACCCACCGCCCCTTGAACGCACCCTCGGCGATGCGGAACCACAGGCCGCTCGCGTCGTAAGAGCCTGTCAGCGTCGTGGTGCTCGCCAGCGTCCCGACGATCCGGGCGCGCGGTTCCAGCGTGGGCTGATCGCGCACGTTGACACGGTAGGAAAGCGTCGCGGTCGTCCGTCGCACGAGGACCGACGTTGCCCCCGCACGGGCCACCTGCCTCGACGCAGGAACCGCTGCGAAAGCCTGCGGCGCCCCGTCGATCACGAGGGCCGTCGTCGCCGCAGCGAGGCCGGCGTGTCGAATCGCGCCACGTCGCGTCAGTGTCTCCATCGCAGAATTCCCCCGTCACTCGTCGGCGCGCTGCCCGCCCCGCCATCAGCCTCTTGAGTGTGACACACATCACCGCGGCGCGGGAGATCGTGCGTCACGCCCGTGAACAGGGGCGCTGCGGCAGCACCGGTGCGGCCACCGCCTCGAGACACAGCCCCACCCGGGGGCACCCACGCGTCGTGCCGTCCGCGCGAGAATGGGCCCATGACTTCTTTCGACGCCTGGCTCGAAGCCGCTTCCATCGATGACTCCGTGCGCGAACTGCGCCCCGATTACCGTGCCGTTCTCGTCGTCGCGCGGGGCCTGCACGGCGGTGCGTCGAACGAGGAGAGCGAGACGCTGCTGTTCGCCGCCGAGGAGCACGTACGCGGCATGCTCGAGCACACCCCTCCCGAGGAACTGCCGCACATCGCGGCCTGGCGCGACGCCTACCGCGCGTTCGGCGCGAAACCGCAGCGCACACGCAACTCGGCGGAGGCGCTGCTGCGCCGAGCCGACGCCCTCCCCCGCGTCAACGCGCTGACGGATGCCTACAACGCGGTGTCCGTGCGTCACCAGACGCCCCTCGGCGGTGAGGATCTCGACGCCTACGACGGTCCGCTGCGCCTCACGCGCGCCACCGGCGACGAGGAGTTTTCGACGATGTCCTCGGGCGCCGAGACGATCGAGCACCCCGACGCCGGCGAAGTCGTCTGGCGGGACGACGCCGGCGTCACCTGCCGCCGTTGGAACTGGCGTCAGTGCTATCGCACGCGTCTGACGGACGACACGACGAACGCCATCTTCATCTGCGACATCCTCGACGTCGAGCCCGGCGACGGCGAGCAGCGCGCCACCGAGGTGCGCGACGCCCTGTGCGAGGCGCTCGAGGCCGTCAGCCCCGGAGTGACGCTGACGAGCCGCATCCTCTGATCCATCGGCGGCGCCGATGTTGCCCGGGTTTCGCGACATCGGCGCCCCGTTTCCCGGGCAACATCGGGGCGGGCGACGTCACGTCGCGCGCCTGCCGACTCACTAGAACTGCCGAATAACGCCCAAGAGTCGCCTCTCACCTCTACCGTGATTCACATCACGACGACATGAGGTGACGCATGCCGAACATGGCCGACCCGATCTGGACGCACGCGACGAGCGCACCCGAGCGCCCCGCGCTTCGCAGCCCGAGCACGACCTGGAACTACGCCACGCTGAGGGACAAGGTGGCCGCGTTCGCGGGGCATCTGCGTGACCGCGGCATCAGCCAGGGCGACCGAGTCCTGCTCATCGCCCCCTCCGTTCCGGAGTTCGCCGTCGCCTACTACGCCGCGCAGGCCGTCGGGGCGATTGCGGTGACTCTCAACACGATGTCCACTCCCGCAGAGATCGAATACGTGGCGACGGACTCGGGCGCTCGGCACATCGTCGCGTGGCACGCGAGCGCCGCGGCTGGCGAACGCGTCGCGAGCAAGCTGACGATGGACCTCGTCATCCTCGATGCCGGCGCCGACGCCGCCACGCGGGCCCCGCTCGACGAACCCGTCGAGCGCGCTGACGACGACACCGCCATCCTGCTGTACACCTCCGGCACGACCGGCCGCCCCAAGGGGGTGCAGCTGACGGTGGCGAACCTGTTCGCTGTGGCGAGCGCGTTCATCACGCAGCTGAACTTCGCATCGACGGAGAAGTTCGGCACCGCGCTCCCCCTGTTCCACGTCTTCGGTCAGTGCGTGTGCATGAACACCGTCATGCTGGCCGGCGGGTCGTTCTCGGTGCTCTCTCCCTTCGAACCGCGCGCGATGTTGGCGATGATCCGCGACCACGAGATCAACGTCGTCGCGGGTGTGCCGACGATGTGGAACTACCTCGTCCACGTCGAGGGCGACTTCGGGCCGAAGGACTGCCCCGACCTGCGCCTCGCGGCCTCCGGCGGTGCGAGCCTGCCCGTCGAGGTCATCGCCGCCTTCGAGCGTCGCTTCGCCTGCACCATCCTCGAGGGGTACGGCCTGACGGAGACGACGGGCGCCGCGAGCTACCACCGCGACGGCATCGAGCAGCGCGCCGGCACCGTCGGCGTCGCGCTGCCCGACACCGAGATCGTCATCGAGAGCCTCGACGGGGGCCGCGCGCCCGTCGGTGAGGTCGGACAGGTGCTCGTCAAGGGCCCGACGGTCATGAAGGGGTACTGGAACAACGAGGCGGCCACCGCCGCGGATCTGAGCGACGGCTGGCTGCGCACCGGCGACCTGGGGCGTCTCGATGGGGACGGCTACCTGGCGATCGTCGACCGGGCGAAGGACCTCATCATCCGCGGTGGGTACAACGTCTACCCCCGCGAGGTCGAGGAGGTGCTCTACAGCCACCCCGACGTCGTCGAGGCAGCCGTCATCGGTGTGCCGGACGAGCGCTACGGCGAGGAAGTCGCAGCCGTCGTCGTCCTGGCGCCGGGGCGCGAACAGAGCGCCGACGAGCTGCGCGCGTGGCTCAAGGAGCAGCTGTCCGCGTACAAGGTGCCCCACCTCATCCGCTTCGACGACGCACTGCCCAAGGGCGCCACCGGAAAGATCCTCAAGCGCGCCATCGAGTGGACCACCGACGAAGGAGCAACACCATGACGCAGGTCCAGACCGTCACCGGCCCCATCGACGTCGAGCAGATGGGTGCGACTCTCGTCCACGAGCACATCTTCGTGATGAACGAGGAATACCGTCTCAACTATGCCGAGTGGGACGAGCAGGCCCAGATCGCCGATGCCGTCGAGCAGCTGACGCAGCTCGAGGGGCTCGGCATCGACACGATCATGGATCCCACCGTGCTGGGGCTCGGGCGCTACATCCCCCGGGTGCAGCGCATCGCGCAGCAGGTGAAGCTGAACATCATCGTCGCGACGGGCGTCTACACCTACAACGAGGTGCCGTTCCAGTTCCACCACAGCGGGCCGGGGCTGCTGTTCGACCAGCCCGAGCCGATGGTGCAGCTCTTCCTGAAGGACCTCAACGACGGCATCGCCGACACCGGAGTGCGTGCCGCATTCCTCAAGTGCGCCATCGAGGAGCAGGGCCTGACGCCCGGCGTCGAACGCGTCATGCGTGCCGTCGGCGCGACGAGCGCGCAGAGCGGCGCGCCGATCACGGTGCACACGCACGCCGCGAGCGAATCGGGGCTCGTCGCGCAACGCGTGCTGGCGGAGGAAGGCGCCGACCTGAGCCGGGTCATCATCGGTCACAGCGGCGACTCGACGGACCTCGACTACCTGTGCCGCCTCGCCGACGCAGGCAGCTACCTCGGCATGGACCGCTTCGGCCTCGACGTGCTGCTGCCCTTCGAAGAACGCGTCGACACCGTCGCGGAATTGTGCCGACGTGGGTACACCGAGCGCGTCGTCCTCGCGCATGACGCGTCGTGTTCCATCGACTGGTTTCCCGCCGAGGCACGCAAGGCGGCCGTGCCGAACTGGAACTACCGCCACATCAGCGAGGACGTCCTGCCGGCCCTGCGTGAGCGCGGCGTCGAGGATGCTCAGATCACGACGATGCTCGTCGACAACCCGCGCCGCCACTTCGGCGGCTGACCCTGGCGTCGAGCACTCCGGCACCTGCGTCCGCACGAAACCCGCCCGAAGGTTGAGGTGATTCGTGCCTCATGGAGCGCGAATCACCTCAACCTCCCGCGCCGCCGAGGGGCCCGCGGCCTCAGACGGACGCAGCGTCGGCGAGTCGTTCGTAGCCGTAGAAGTCGCGCTGGCGTTCGTTCACCCAGACGCGAGGCCCGTCGGGGGCGCTGATGAGCGCGGTGCGCCCATAGGTCTCGTCGACGATCTCGACTTCCACCCCGGCCTCGCGGCACAGGCGCTCGAGATCGTCGAGCGCGTCGATCTGGAACGACAGTGCGGCACCGCCCTCCCCCTCGTGGACGAGCACCTCGCCGCCGCCCGCCGCGACCATCTCGACGAAGGTGCCCGCGTCACTGCGCAGGACCGGGTGGAGACCCAACGCCTCGAACGCCGTGACGGTCGTGTCAATCTCGCCGACCAACGACAGCGGCGTCACCATGAGCGCACCCGGTCGTCGCGGCCCCGTCGGCACCCGTCCTTCGACGACGGCGACGTCCGGCCCCGCAGGGCCGCGGTGCACGTCGAGCACGCGGCCGAAGTCCTCCGTCACCACCGGTCCGCCAACCCCCACCGCGGCCAGGGCGCCGCGCGCGGCATCGCGATCGGCGACGACGACCTGCAACGCGCAGGAGCCGGTCGGCGCCTCGTCGGAGGCGGCATGCACGCCCAGCAACCCACCGCCCGACATCTCGAACTCGGCGTACTCGGGCGAGGTCACGACCGGGTCGCCTCCCAAGGCCCGCGCCAGGTCACTCCATCGCTCGACATAGCCGGTGAACACGATCTGCCTCACCGCCACGCGCTGCGTGCCCTGCTCTTTCATCGCTTCTCCTCGAGGTAGTCGCTCATGACGTGCTCGACGAAGGCGGACAGGCTCAGCCCCTCGTCGATGCTGCGGTGCTTGATCTCTCGAACCAGGTCCGCAGGTAGGTAGACGTTGAACTGTGCCTTTTTCGGACGATTCTCGACCATCACCCCTCCTTGTTAGCTTGCTAGCAATTTAGCATGGACGACGGCGTTACCGCGCCAGAAGCAGGAAGGTGCTCGACACGACGACGCGGCCCGGCTCCCCGAAGGGGAACCGGGCCGCGTCGCTCGTGCAGGTGGGTCAGATCGCTCAGGCGGCGTTCTTCACCAGGTTGCGCAGCACGTACTGCAGGATGCCGTCATTGCGGTAGTAGTCGGCCTCACCGGGGGTGTCGATGCGAACGACCGCGTCGAACTCGATCGGCTCGCCGCCGTCCTTCGACGCGACGACCTTGACCGTCTTCGGCGTCGTGCCCTCGTTGAGCGCCTCGATGCCGGTGATCTCGAACGTCTCGGTGCCGTCGAGGCCCAGGTCGTCCGCGGTCTTGCCGGCCGGGAACTGCAGCGGCAGCACGCCCATGCCGATGAGGTTCGAGCGGTGGATGCGCTCGAACGACTCGGCGATGACGGCCTTGACGCCGAGCAGACGCGTGCCCTTGGCAGCCCAGTCGCGCGAGCTACCCGAGCCGTACTCCTTGCCACCGAGGACGACGAGCGGAACCCCGGCCTCCTGGTAGGCCTCGGACGCCTCGAAGATCGTCGTCTGCTCACCACCGTTGAGGAAGTTGCGCGTGAAGCCGCCCTCGACGCCGTCGAGGAGCTGGTTCTTCAGACGGATGTTCGCGAACGTACCGCGCACCATGACCTCGTGGTTGCCGCGACGCGAGCCGTAGGAGTTGAAGTCCTTGCGCTCGACGCCACGCTCGGCGAGGTACTTGCCCGCCGGGCTGTCGGCCTTGATGTTGCCGGCCGGGCTGATGTGGTCGGTCGTGACGGAGTCGCCGAGCTTCGCGAGCACGCGAGCGCCCGTGATGTCGGTGACCGGCGTCGTCTCCATCTTCATGCCGTCGAAGTAGTTCGGCTTGCGCACGTACGTCGACTTCTCGTCCCACGCGAAGGTCTTGCCCTCGGGCGTCTGCAGGCTCTGCCAGCGCTCGTCACCGGCGAAGACGTCGGCGTACTCCTTCGTGAACAGGTCCTTCTTGATCGCGCCCTTGATCGCGGCGTCGACCTCCTCGGCGGACGGCCAGATGTCCTCGAGGAACACATCGTTGCCGTCGTCGTCCTTGCCGATGGCGTCGTTCTCGAAGTCGAAGTCCATCGTGCCGGCCAGCGCGTAGGCGATGACGAGCGGCGGGGAGGCGAGGTAGTTCATCTTGACGTCGGGGCTGATGCGGCCCTCGAAGTTGCGGTTACCCGACAGGACGGCCGTCGCGGTGATGTCGTTCGCGTTGATCGCGTCCGAGATCTCCTGCTCGAGCGGACCCGAGTTACCGATGCAGGTCGCGCAGCCGTAACCGACGAGGTAGAAGCCGACCTTCTCAAGGCTCTCCCACAGACCTGCGGCGTCGTAGTACGCGGTGACGACCTTCGAACCGGGCGCCATCGACGTCTTGACCCACGGCTTGCGCGTCAGACCCTTGTCGGCGGCCTTCTTCGCGAGCAGACCGGCGGCCATCATGACCGACGGGTTCGACGTGTTCGTGCACGACGTGATCGAGGCGATCGCCACGTGACCGTGGTCGAGCGTGAACGAGCGACCGTCGTTCATCTTCACCTCGACCGGCTTCGAGACACGGCCCTCGGCCGACGGCACCGCGGCCTCGACGGGCGTGACGGGCGTGGAGTTGTCGGCCTGCTCGTCGCTGCCCGGCTGCACCGGGTCGGAGGCCGGGAACGTCGTGCCCTCGACGCCGTTGCCCTCGACACCCGAGGTGTAGCTCGGCAGCTGCTCACGGAACGTCTTCTTCGACTCGGACAGGATGATGCGGTCCTGCGGGCGCTTCGGGCCGGCGATCGACGGGACGACGTCGCCGAGGTCGAGCTCGAGGTACTCGGAGAAGCGGGGCTCGTTGCTCGGGTCGTGCCACAGGCCCTGCTCCTTGGCGTAGGCCTCGACGAGAGCGACCTGCTCGTCGTCACGGCCCGTCAGGCGCAGGTAGTCGAGCGTGACGTCGTCGATCGGGAAGATCGCACACGTCGAACCGAACTCGGGGCTCATGTTGCCGATCGTCGCGCGGTTGGCGAGCGGAACCTCGGCGACACCGTCGCCGTAGAACTCGACGAACTTGCCGACGACGCCGTGCTTGCGCAGCATCTCGGTGATCGTGAGGACGACGTCCGTGGCGGTGACGCCCGGCTTCGTCGAGCCCGTCAGCTTGAAGCCGACGACGCGCGGGATGAGCATGGAGACGGGCTGGCCGAGCATGGCCGCCTCGGCCTCGATACCGCCCACGCCCCAGCCGAGCACGCCGAGGCCGTTGACCATCGTCGTGTGCGAGTCGGTGCCGACGCAGCTGTCGGGGTAGGCCTTGCCCTCGCGCACCATGACGGTGCGGGCGAGGCGCTCGATGTTGACCTGGTGGACGATGCCCGTGTCCGGCGGGACGACCGCGAACTCGTTGAACGCCGTCTGGCCCCAGCGCAGGAACTGGTATCGCTCCTCGTTGCGCTGGTACTCGATCTCGATGTTCTTCTCGAACGCCTGCGGGTTGCCGAAGTCCTCGATGATGACGGAGTGGTCGATGACCATCTCGGCCGGGGCGAGGGGGTTGATCTTCGCCGGGTCGCCGCCGAGGTCGCCGACGGCCTCACGCATCGTGGCGAGGTCGACGACGCAGGGAACACCGGTGAAGTCCTGCATGATCACGCGCGCCGGCGTGAACTGGATCTCGGTGTCGGGGTCGGCGTTCTCGTCCCAGTTGCCCAGAGCAGCGATCTGCTCCTTCGTGACGTTCGCGCCGTCCTCGGTGCGCAGCAGGTTCTCGAGGAGAACCTTGAGGCTGTACGGGAGGTTCTTGCTGCCCTCGACCGTGTTGATGCGGTAGATCTCGTAGCTGTTCGAGCCAACCTCAAGGCTGCCCTTTGCTCCGAAGCTGTCCGTGCTCTGACTCACGCCGACTCCTTCGTCTGTTGCCTGGGCACGCACCCCTCGGGCACGCGTCCCGCGTCATTTATCTTGACGTCAAGATAATCAAATCACACGCCGGGAACGGGCCTCAGCAAAGGCATGCCTAACTTCGACAGCCCCGTCGTGACGCCGCTCTCACGATCGATCGTAGGCCGATCCGACGCGCCTGTCTGCCCGTGCGCACACTTGGTCGCGCCTGTTCCTGCTCACTGCGTGCGCGCCGAAGAACGGTTGACGATCAACCCCGCGGACGCAGCGTCGCGATGCACTCGACGTGCTGCGTCATCGGGAACGCGTCGAAGCCGCGCAGGTTCGTCAGCTCGTACCCGTGCGACGCGAAGTAGCCGAGGTCGCGCGCGAGTGCCGCCGGGTCGCACGCCACGTACGTGACGACGCGCGGTGCGAGGCCGACGATCGTCGCCACGACATCGCGTCCGGCACCGGCGCGCGGCGGGTCGAGGACGACGACGTCGGCACGCTCCAGCGGCAGGCGCGCCTTCTCCACGGGTGAGGTGACGAGGTCGACGTGGCGCGCACCGCCCATGTTGGTGCGCGCGTGGTCGACTGCGTCCGCGTCGGCTTCGACACCGACGACGCGCCCGTCAGGCCCGACGAGGTCGGCGAGCGCCCGCGTGAACAGGCCGACACCGCAGTACAGATCGAGGGCGCTCTCCCCCGGCTGCGGGTCGGTCTCGTCGATGACGGCGTCGAGGAACGTCGCCGCGGCGCCCGGGTGCACCTGCCAGAAACCGCGGGCACTGACGTCGAACTCCGCACTGCCGTGCGCCGATTCGACGACCTCGCGGACGGTCGGCGTCGCCTCACCCTTCGGCTGGGGCAGTTCGATGCCGATGATGTCGTCGCCGCCACTCGGGCGCACCAGGTCGAACCCGGTGACGCCGGCGTCGAAGCGTTCGTGCAGGGCGGGCGTGAACCCGGCATCAGCGATGAGGCAGTCGTCGATCTCGACGAGGCGGTGCGAGCGGTGCTCACGCAGTCCGGCCACGCCACCGTCGACGGCGAGTTCCAGGCGGGTGCGCCAGCGCAGACCTTCGGCTATTGGGCCGTCACCGGGCAGGGCCTCGACGGTGAGGTCGGGGAAGCCTGCGTCGACATCGAGCTTCGCGATGCGGGCGAGCTGTTCGCGCACGACGTCGGCCTTGAGGCGGCGCTGCGCGTCGAGACTCGCGTGCTGCCAGTCGCAGCCCCCACACAGGCCCGGCCCGGAGAACGGGCACGGCGGCGTCACCCGATCCGGTGAGGCGCCGAGGATCTCGATGGCGTCGGCGCGCAGGAACTTGGACTCGCTCGTGCCGTCCGTGATGCGCGCGACGACGCGCTCCCCCGGCAGCGCGTGACGCACGAACACGACGCGCCCGTCGTGACGCGCGACGCAGTGACCACCGTGCGCGACGTTCTCGACGTCGAGCTCGAGGCGCTGCCCCTCCATCGCAGTGCCCTTGCGGGTGCGTCGACGGTTCTGCGCGCTGCGGCGCCCGGGTGCGGTGCGAGAGGTTGCCATACGCCCCAGGGTTCCTGTCGTCGCCGCGAAACGCAACGAAGGTGGGCTTGGCTCGGATGGACACAGCTTCGATAAGGTCGAAGCGTGCACTACGTCATCATGGGTTGCGGCCGCGTCGGCTCCTACCTCGCGCGCAACCTCCAGGACGCCGGCCACTCCGTCGCCGTCGTCGACCGCGACGAGGCGGCGTTCCGTCGCCTGCCGAGCTCGTTCGAGGGCAGGCGTGTCGTCGGCATCGGTTTCGACCGCGACACCCTCGTCGCCGCGGGCATCGAGCAGGCGTATGCGTTCGCCGCCGTGTCCAGCGGCGACAACTCGAACATCCTCGCCGCACGCGTCGCGCGCGAGACGTACGGCGTCGACCACGTCGTCGCCCGTATCTACGACCCGGGCCGCGCCGAGATCTACGAGCGCCTCGGCATCCCCACCGTCGCGACGGTGCGCTGGGCCGCCGACCAGGTGATGCGGCGGCTCGTACCGCAGCAGGCCGTCACGGTCCACCAGGACCGCACGGGCAGCGTCAGCATCGTCGACATGCCCGTGGACGCCGCGTGGATTGGAACCCGTTACCGCGACCTCGAAGCCGCGACGGGCACGCGCGTCGCGTACGTCGCGCGCACCGGCACGGCGCTGTTGCCACGCGAGGATCTCGTGCATCAGGACGGCGACACCGTGCATCTCGTCCTCGCCACCCGCGACGTCGAGCGTGTCGAGGCCGTGCTCGCGGCAGCGCCGTCGAGCATCACGGGTGTGCGCCCTGCGTCATCCGGAACCGCGTCGTCCGGACACGCAGAAGCGTCCAACCCGACGACCCGCCAGCCCTGAGTCGACCCGCCGCCCGTCCGATCCGAACCGAAAGGCCCAGCATGCGCGTCGTCCTCGTCGGAGCAGGCAGCGTCGGACGTTCCATCGCCCGCGAACTACTGCTCAACCACCACCAGGTGCTACTCATCGACAAGTACGCTCGCGAGTCCCGCGTGCAGTCGATTCCGGAGGCCACCTGGCTGCTCGCCGACGCGTGCGAGGTCACGACGCTGCACGAGGCCCAGCTCGAGGCAGCCGACGTCGTCGTCTGCGCGACCGGTGACGACAAGGTCAATCTCGTCGTCTCTCTGCTCGCCAAGACCGAGTTCGGCGTGCCGCGCACCGTCGCACGCGTCAACAACCCGAAGAACGAGTGGATGTTCGACGACGGCTGGGGCGTCGACGTCGCCGTCTCGACGCCGCGGCTCATGACGGCGCTCGTCGAGGAGGCCGTCAGCGTCGGTGACCTCGTGCGCCTGTTCGAGTTCCAGCAGGGCAAGGCGACGATGGTCGAGCTGACGCTGCCCGCTCACGCGCCGTTCGTCGGCAGCCGCGTCGACGAGGTGCACCTGCCCGCCGACTGCGTGCTCGTCGGCATCATCCGCGACCAGCTGCCCATCGCACCGAGCCCCCACGACACCCTGCATGCCCTCGACGAACTGCTGTTCCTCGCGACCCCGTCGGCCGAGCGCGAGCTCGCGGCGACGCTGACGGGCCGGCGCCCCGAGGAGATCTCGACGGTGCACTCCGGCCCGCAGGCCTGAGGCCGCTCTGGGCTCGCGGCAGCGACGTTCGTCAGCGACCCTCGTCGACCTCGGCGGGCCGGATGTTCCTCCCGCGCCCGAGGTTCTCCTCACGGGCGATGTCTTCGACGTGCTCGGCGTGTTCAAGGCGCTCGTGGCCCTCGGGGTCGTCGTGCAGCAGCGGGTCGTGCGACTCGAGCGGCGTCTCACCCTTGACGAGCAGCAGCACCATGAGCCCGAGCGCCGCGAGGTACAGCGGCCATCCGAGCACGATCTTGCAGACGCCGAGCGCGGTGACGTCGTCGGCGAGGTACAGCGGCACCATGACGGCGAGACGGATGGCGAACAGCGCGGCGAACACCCACGTCAGGCGCGTGCAGACGCGCACCATCGAGTGGCTGCGCTGCCATGCCGTCGGGTCGTCCTTGAGGTTCGGGTCGCCGCCCGCGACGATGAAGCCCACGAGCGGCCAGCGCACGGCGATCGACAGCACGCTGATCGCGAGCATGACGCCGCCCTGGATGAGCCCAGGCAGGAACACGTCGGAGGCCTGCCCGGAGCGCTTCGCGAGGAACGCCGCGAGGGCCGTCGCGAACGCCGCCATGAGCACGAACCTCAGCGTCTGACGCTGCACGAGACGCAGCAGCGCGGCGAGGACAAGAACGGCGCCGGCGGCCAGCAACGCGGCGTTGAGGTTCTTCGTCGCCGTCCACACGATGACGAAGGCGACGGTCGGCAGCGCGGCCTCACAGGAACCGCGCCAGCCGCCCATCGCGGTTGACAACCGCTCGCGGATGACGGCCTCGACGGTGTTCGGTGCGTTCACGGCTGCTCCTCGGTGCGTGGGCTCGGCACCAGTTCGTACGCGGGGTTGAAGATGGCAGGCCGGGTGCGGTGCGTCGCGGCGAGACCGCGCGCCCGCACGGCGACACCGGGCTCGATACCGCCGATGTGGCGTCGCCCCAACCACACGAGCGCGACCTCGTCGCCGTCCGCCTCACGGACCTGGGCGACGACGGCGGGCACGTGACCGTCCGCGGCTCGCTCGTCGACGGAGGCGATGACGCCCTCGACGACGCGCGGTGTGCGCACCGGCGCGAGGCCCGGCATCGACGCCGGTTCGCGTTCCGGTGGCGAGTCGAGGCGGTGCGAGCCTCGCCGACGCTCGACGCGGCGTCGCAACCCGGTGGGCGCGACGCGACGCGCGAGCCACGGACGCATCAGCGGGTCTCCGTGATCTCCGGGCCGCGCTCGAGGGGGCCGACGGTGGGGGCGTCGGTGTGCTGCTCGTGCTCCTGCGCGCTCGCCTGAGCCTGCGCCATGAGCTCGGGCGGCAACGCCAGTTCGAGCAGTTCGCGCGGGGCGCGCGGGTCGGAACCACGGTGCACGACGACGGTGCGGACGAACTCCATCGCGCGGGCTGCGGCCTCGTCGTCAATGGCTGCGTCACCGGAGAGGACGGCGCGCAGGAACCAGCGCGGGCCGTCGACGCCGACGAACCGAGCCGGCGAGAACGTCGTGCGTCCGTCGGGTCCCTGGCTGGGCATCCGCACGCGCAGTTCCGTGCCGAGCGGCCCGTCGACCTCCTCGGCCGTGCCTCCGCCGGCGACGATCGCCTCGGCGATCTCGCGCCGGATGCCGTACCAGACGCCCGTCGTCTTGGGCGCGGCGAACACCTGCAACTGCACCGCAGACGTGCCGGCCTCGCCGAAGACGGCCGTCAGGCCCGTGAGGGTCTGGGACGTCTCGTCGACGTCGAGACGCAGCTCGATGTCCGCGGTCGGCACGAGGCGCAGCGAACCGAAGTCCATCTCATCGCGCGTCGGGGCCGAGGCGGAGTCGTAGGGGCCGTCGCTCAGGTCGACCTCCTCCCGCGGACGCAGCTTCGAACGCCGTCGGCGCGCAGCCTCGTCGTCCTCGGCGCTCGGCTCGTCGAGGTCGAAATCGTCGAGGTCATCAACGTCCGTGGAAGCGTCGTCAGCGGGCGTGGTCGGTTCGACCTCTTCGATCGTCGCAGCGTCCTTCGCCGCGTCGGCGCCCTTCTTGCGTCGTCCGAAAACGGCCATGTTCACTTTCCCTCTCGCTGGGGCGCGCGCCCCGTGTCGAAACCACCGCTGGAGCCGTGGCCGGATTCACCGCGTTGCGTACTCGTCAGCGATTCCACGTGCTCGAACACCACGTGCTCGACGCGCTGGATGACGAGCTGGGCGATGCGATCGCCGCGTGAGATCGTGAAGGGCTCGCGCGCGTCGGTGTTGATGAGGCTGACCTGGATCTCGCCGCGATACCCCGAGTCGACGACGCCCGGTGCGTTGAGCACCGTGATGCCGTGGCGCGCCGCGAGCCCCGAGCGGGGGTGCACGAAACCGGCCCAGCCAGGCGGCAGTGCGAGCGCGACGCCCGTCGGGACGAGCGCACGGTGGCCGGGCGCGAGCGTCAGGCCGATGCGGGCACGCAGGTCCGCGCCCGCATCGCCGTCGTAGGCGTACGCGAGCGGCTCGAGACCGGCGTCGAGCTGGAGCACCTCGACGTGCAGGGCTTCGGCGGCACTCATCCTCAGGCGCAGTCGCTGCAGACCGGCAGGCCGCCGTCTTCCTCGGCGAGCTGGCTGCGGTGGTGGACGAGGAAGCACTTGCTGCAGGTGAACTCGTCGGCCTGACGCGGCAGGACGCGGACGGAAAGCTCTTCGCCGGACAGGTCGGCTCCCGGCAGCTCGAAGCCTTCGGCGTGCTCGGTCTCGTCGACGTCGACGCTGCCGGACGACTTGTCGGTGCGCCGGGACTTCAGCTCCTCGATCGAATCCTCGTTGACGTCGTCGTCGTTCTTGCGGGGGGCATCGTAATCAGTTGCCATCAGTGTTCTTTCTTCGCTGCGTGCGTGAGGGTGGGCGAAGCGCCCCCATCACTTGATTCCCCGCTGTAACGCGCGGCTGAGCCATTTTGTGCCCGCATACTAACGCGCCGCGGGGAAAAGGCAACCGCGAAGCGCCTCGTGAATCTTCGGGGTCGACGCGACGGCCATGGTCTTACCCGCGGGTAGCCCGGGCATGCCGCTCATGAGAGCGCCCGCCTCGGTTGCGATGACCTGGCCGGCGGCCTGATCCCAGGCGTTGATCCCCGACTCGTAGTACGCGTCGAGAATGCCCTCCGCGACGAAGCACAGGTCGATGGCGGCCGCGCCGGCGCGACGCACGTCACGCACCTGCGGCAGCAACGATGCGAGCATCTGCCCCTGCGCGCGGCGTTTGTCGGCCTCGTAGCCGAACCCTGTGCCGACGAGTGCAAGCTCGAGCCGCTTGCACCCGCTGACGGCGAGTGGGCGTCGCCGTCCCGCCCGGTCGACGACCTCGGCGCCCTGACCGTGGCCCGCTACGTACGTGCGATCCAGCTCCGGCACCGCGACGGCGCCCGCGACCGGCAGCCACGCACCCTCGCGGGCGGTGTCGCCGACGCACACGGCGACGGAGACGGCGTAGAACGGGTGGCCGTAGAGGTAGTTGACGGTGCCGTCGATCGGGTCGATGACCCACGTCAGCCCGGACGTGCCGGCGCTCGCTCCGTCCTCCTCACCGAGGATGGCGTCGTCGGGGCGCGCCGCGGCGATGCGCGCGCGCAGCAGTTCTTCACTGCGGCGGTCCATGACGGTGACGACGTCGACCTCGCTCGACTTCGTGTCGGCGACGCCGAGCGCGTCGGGGCGTTCGTCGACGATGAGCTCGCCCGCCTCGCGCGCGAGGTCGAACGCGAGATCGCGCAACACGCGCACCGTCGCGTCATCCGGCACGAGGTGCGTCAGCGCGCCGAGGCCGTGCCCGCCGGCCTGTTCGCTCACCGCGTCAGTCCCGGCCGCACAGCGCGGGCTTCGCGGCGCGCAGGTTGGGGCAGCAGCCGGGTTCGCAGACGCTGGGTCGCGCCTCGCCGGGCCACGCGGGGTGCTCGGGCGATTCGCCGCGTGTCTCCGCGGCGCGTTCCTCGAGCAGGTCGACGAGGCCATGGACGAACTCGGGGTCGACGCCGACCGTCGGCACGCGACGCATCGTCAGCCCCAGGCGCTCGGCGGTCTCGGCGGCCTCGGTGTCGAGGTCGAACGCGACCTCCATGTGGTCGGAGACGAACCCGATCGGCGCGACGACGACGTGCGTCACGCCGCGCTCGGCGAGGTTCTCGAGGTGGTCGTTGATGTCCGGTTCGAGCCACGGCTGCGACGGCGGGCCCGAACGCGAGCAGTACACGAGCGCACCTTCGAGCTCGCGTGACAGCGTCGCGTTGGCCTCCGAGAGGATCGCCGCGCCCAGCTCGTCGTGCTGCTGCCAGTACAGGTTGCCGTCGCCGTCACCGGGGCCGGAGGTGTCGTCCATCGCGAGCGGGATCGAGTGGGTGACGAACACGACCTGCACCTGCTCGTCGGGAACGCCCGCGAACTCACGCAGGGCGTCCGTCACGAGGCGCGTGTTGGTGCGCGCGAAGCTCGGGTGCGTCGCGAACTGACGCACCTTGTCGATGCTCAAGGCGCCCTCGGGGACGCTGCCGTCCTCGGACAGCTCGTGCGAGGCCGCCGCGAGATCCTCGCGGTACTGACGGCACGAACTGTAGGAGGAGTAGGCACTCGTCGTCAGCGTGACGACGCGGCGCGCGCCGTCGGCGTACGCCTCGCGCAGCGTGTCAGCGAGGAACGGCTCGGAGTTGCGGTTGCCCCACACGATCGGCGTCGTGATGCCGCGACGCTCGAACTCGGCGCGCAGCGCCGCGATGAGGGCACGGTTCTGATCGTTGATGGGGCTGCGCCCGCCCATGATCTCGTAGTGGTGCGCGACGTCGGCGAGCCGCTCGTCGGGGATGCCGCGCCCGGCCGTCACGCGGCGCAGGAACGGCATGATCTCGTCGGCCTTCTCGGGGCCGCCGAACGACGCGAGCAGCACCGCGTCGTAGGGCTCGAGGGCGTTCGCTTCGGTCATGGGCGATCTCCTGTTCGAAGGGGCTGCGGCGCGTTGAGGTCGAGGATGACGGCCACGATGCGCAGCACGAAGACGATGACGACGCAGCACCACAGTACGGGCACGCTGTAGTGGTGGCTCTCGTGGGCCACGACGACGAGGGACGAACCGAGCAGCGCCGGCACCGCGTACAACTCGCGGCGCAGCACCTCGGGGACCTGGCCGACGATGACGTCACGCATGAGCCCGCCGCCGACGGCCGTCAGCACGCCGACGAAGATCGACGTCGTCGCACCCATCCCGTACGACAGCGCCTTGATCGATCCGGCGACGCAGAACAGGGCCAGGCCCGCGGCGTCGAGGATGCGCACGAGGCGCGCGATGCGGCTCACCTCGGGGTGCAGGACGAACGCACAGATGCCGGCGAGCAGGCAGACGCCCATGAGGCGCCAGTCGCTGACGCCGACGGGCGGCGTCTGGCCGATGAGCAGGTCGCGCAGCACCCCACCGCCGAGGCCTGACATGCCGGCGAGGACGATGACGCCGAGTACGTCGAGGCGTTTGCGCACCCCGACGAGCCCGCCCGACAGGGCGAAGACGAAGACGCCGACGAGGTCGAGGACGAGCTGCAACGAGTGGCTTTGCGTGAGCACCATGGCAGGCGACACGCTACCGCGGGCGGGGCGGCCTCCCGGAATCGTTCGTGGGAGCATGGCAGGGTAACGCCCAAGGTCTGGTTACGGATGGAGTTCGTCGTGCAGGAATTGCGTTTGGTGGGGGTCGCGGAAGACGGGGCGAACCTCCTGCTCGCCGACGGTGACGGCGGGCGCTTCACCCTCGCCATCACCGACGAGTTGCGCACGACGATCCGGCGCGATCGTCGTGAGCCGGCCAGCGCCGACCGCCAGGCCAAGCAGGAGAACCCGCTGCGTCCGCGCGACGTGCAGGGCCTCATTCGCGGCGGCGTGCCGCTCGAGGAGATCGCCGAGCGCGCCGGCTGGTCGCTCGAGAAGGTGCAGCGCTACGAGGGCCCGATCCGCGCCGAGCGCGACTACGTTTCCGAACTTGCCCAGAGGGTGCAACTGTTCGGTCGCGGTGAGACGACGACGCTGCGCGAGCGCGCTGACCGCCGTCTCGCCGAACGCGGCGTCGAGGCCGAGCGCGTCGTGTGGGACAGCTGGAAGAACGACGACACGCACTGGACCGTCATCGTGCGTTTCCCCGCAGGCGGCCGTCAGCGCGAGGCGACGTGGCTGTTCGACCCGGTCAACCGCGCTCTGCGCACCGTCGACGACGAGGCCCGCTGGCTCGGCGGCGACGAGATCGCCGCGGCCGACGAGGACTCGCCGGAGCGTCAGAAGGCCGCCGCCCGCAAGGGCGGCGCCCGCACGCACCGTGACGCGCCCGTCTACGACGTCGAGGCCGAAGGTGGCCTCGCCGATGCCCAGGACCCGCACCTCGGTGCGCGCCTGTCACCCTCCGACCCGCGCGCCGGCGCCGGTGACCTCACCGCGTCGATGCGTGCACGTCAGGCCAGCCGCGGCCGTGGCCGCTCGTCGTCGCAGCGTTCGAGCGGCGGCGCGGGCACGACGTCGGCGACGTCACGGGCCACCCAGTTGCCGGCGTCGATGGCACCGACCGAACGCACCGA
The DNA here is from genome assembly GCF_017565385.1 of Dermacoccus sp. NHGro5. Classification (NCBI taxonomy): domain Bacteria; kingdom Bacillati; phylum Actinomycetota; class Actinomycetes; order Micrococcales; family Dermacoccaceae; genus Dermacoccus; species Dermacoccus sp. NHGro5. The sequence goes on from NZ_JAGEKQ010000019.1 coordinate 43,370, forward strand.
GCGCATCGACGTGGGCACGACTCCCCCGCCGCTGCCCTCTCACCCGCGTCCCGAAGAACTCACCGAATCCGGCGAGGAGTCGCGTGAGGCGCCCGTGAATACCGCTGGGGGCGAACGTGATTCGTCGGGTCGTGACGGCGACGCCGTCACGAGCGATGCGGTGACGACGAGTGCCGCGGGTTCTGGTGCCGACGCTCGGGGCGTGACCGGCGCGAGCGACGACGACTCGCACGCCGGCGCGCAGAGTGACGACACGAACAGCGAGACGTCGCGCCATGAAGACGTCGACGAGGCGTCCGGCAAGGCCGCGCGCGGCTCCCGTCGTCGCAAGTCGCGCCGCCCGCGCGCCCGCGTCGAACAGGCATCTGTGCGTGGCGCACTGCGCGATGACGACGACGAGCACGACGAGTCGCTCTTCGGCGAACTGCCCGGCCACCACGACGGTGGCGACGTCTACGACGACGATGCCATCGGCGCGGAGCACGACGGCGAACACGAGTTCGATGACGTCGCGACCGACTCGTCCGCGGTATTCGACGAGGAGGTAGCGGCACAGGCCGAGAACGAGTCTTCCGACGATGTCGAGAAGAGCGCGTCGGCGGCCGACGAGGAGACCTCCGGCACCGACACCCGCGAAGCTGCGCCGACGAAGAACGACACCACGTCGAGGGACGCGTCGTCGAAGGGCACCTCGAAGGGCGCCTCGCCCGCGGTGCCGCCGCGCGCGAGTCAGAGCCGCAAGAGCTCGCGTCCGAGCGTGCCGAGCTGGGACGACATCATGTTCGGGGGCCGCGGCCCCAAGAAGTGAGGCGCGGACCGCGCCCTGCGTTCCATGCGACGACGAGTGCGGTCCACGTCAGCAGCACGACCGCGGCGGCGTACATGCCGATCGTCGCGTCGGTCGGGATGATGCAGGCGAAGATGCCGCCGAGCACCCACGCGAGCTGCAGCACCGTCTCCGATCGCGCGAAGGCGCTGGTGCGCACGGCCTCGGCGAGATGATCCTGGATCAGCGTGTCGAGCGCCAGTTTGCCGAGCGCCTGCCCGAGGCCGGCGACGAGCCCGACGATGACGGCCGTCATGAGATCGAAGTGCACCGCGGCGACGACGACGGCCGCGGTGTCCGCGAGCAGGCACGCGAGGATGACGACGCGCGGCGCGAGCGCGCGCACGACAGCTCCGGCAACGGAACCGAGCGCGTTGCCGATGGCGGCGGCGCCGACGACGATGGCGAGCAGCGTCGTCACCTTGTCCTCCCACCCGGGCAGCGGATGGGTCTTCATGAGGAACGCCATGAACATCGTGAGGAAGCCGCTGACCCAGCGCAGCCCGGTGTTCGTGCGCAGCGCAGCGACGACGGCGGGCGGCATCGTCAGCTTCGGGGCACGCAGTGAACCGTCGTGGCGGTCGGAGTCGATGTTCGCCGGCAGCAGGATTGCGAGGATGGTGCCGAACACGAACAGCAGGAACGCGGCGCGGAACGCCCACGTCGCCCCGAACAGCGCGGCCGCGCCACCGGCGAGCGGGCCACCGATCGTCGCGCCCGTGACGCCCGCGAGGCTCATGCGGCTGTTGGCGCGCACGAGGGTCATCCCGTCGGGCAGCAAACGCGGCGTCGCCGATGATCGGGTGACGATGTAGGCCTTGCTCGCGACGAGGATGGCGAGCGCCGCGGGGAACTGCCAGACGGAGTCGCGTTCGATCGCGTCGGCGAGCACCCAGCACAGGAAGCCGCGCAGCGCGAACGTCGCACCCATCGCCCACCGACGGCCGTGACGATAGCGGTCGAGCAGCGGCCCGACGAGGGGCGCGACGATGGCGAACGGCAGCATCGTGAGCACGAGGAAGAGCACGACGTGGCTCTTCGCCTCCCCCGGCTGCGCGGAGATGAACAGCGTCCCGGCGAGTCCGACGGTGACGGCGGCGTCCCCCGCGTTCGACAGCGCGTGCACCTCCATGAGGCGCCCCAGGCCGCTCTCGCCGGCGCCCTGGGCGTTGCTCGCGCGCCGGGCGGCGCGCAGGGACGCCTTCGTCGCCCCCGCGCTCAGGCGAGCAGCACCACGCACGCCCTGGCCGGCGAGGCGCCCCGCGGCGAGTGCACCACCGGCCATGCGTCGGGCGTTGTCGGATGCGGACGTTCCGGCCGTGCCCTGGGTGGCGTCAGGCGCCGGGCCGTCTGTCTCGTCGCCTCGATTCGATGCAGCCGCGCGTGCGAGCTCGCGCGTCTCGTCCAGCTCGCGGGCGTCACCGCGCGCGGTCGTCTCGTCCCACCCGCGGGTGTCATCGTCCGCGGCGGGTCGTCCGGCGCGCCAATTCGGAGCGTACGAACCGCGCGCCCAGTACGGCGTCGTGTCGTCGGCGTCGTCGTCTCGAGGGCCGGAGCCTGGCGTGGACATGGCGACTCAGGGGCCTTCGTGTGCCGTCGACGATTCGCCCGCAGGCTCGGACGCGACGAACGTCGAGGCGGGCACCGGGCAGACGTCGAGGTCGAACGGCATCTGCTGCGCCCCGATCGTGCGCGCGGCATGTGACGTCATGCGACGCATGAAGTGGCGCCGGCACAGTACCTCGTACTCGACGAGTGGCGTCTCGCCCTGGTCGCCGGTGTCGCCGACGACGACCTGCTCGCCCTCGACGACCATCGTGCCGTCGACGACGCGGGCGTTGTGCGTCGCGCGCTTGCCGCACCAGCACAACGCCTCGACCTGCAGCAGCTGTGTGCGGTCGGCGAGTTCGAACAGGCGACGCGAGCCGGGGAACAGTTGGGTCTTGAAGTCGGCGGTGATGCCGAACGCGAAGACGTCGACGTCGAGTTCGTCGACGACGCGCGCGAGCTGATCGATCTGCTCGGGCTCGTAGAACTGCACCTCGTCGGCGATGACGTAGTCGAGCTCGCCGAGGGTGACGCGCGCGGAGACGGCGAGATCCCACAGGTCGAGGCCGGCGTTCACCTCGAGGGCCTCGCGGCGCAGGCCGAGGCGGGAGGAGATGACGGCCTCACCGGCGCGGTCGTGCTGGGTGAGGACGATGCCGCGACGGCCGCGCGCGGCATGGTTGTGATCCATCTGCAGCGCCAGCGTCGACTTGCCGCAATCCATCGTTCCGGTGAAAAACACGAGCTCAGCCACGGTCAGTCACCCTAGCGCGCGCCGAGGTGGAGGAACGGCACGTCGAGTTCGTCGGGCGTCATCGCACCGTGCTGGCCGAGCAGCGTGAGCACGCGGTCGCTCATGACACGCGAGTCGACGTACCCGCGCGCGCTCGTGACGGAGACGACGACGTCGCCGAAGCGTCCGGCGGTGGCGGGATCGAGCGCGCCGACCCAGCCGGCGTCGGCGAGCTGTTCGCGGGTGAAGACGTGTCCGTGCGCGCCGATCTCGGCGCGCCAACGCGATCCGACGTCCGCGAGCGCCCCCGGCTCGACGTACAGGTGCAGCGCGCGCATCTCTCCCCCGACGCGTCGGACGCCGTCGCGCAGGTGCGGCGTCGTCGCGATGTCGACGCGCGCGTCGAGGGGGACGTCGACCATGCCGTGGTCGGCGGTCAGCGTGAGAGACGTGCCCGCGGGGCGCCCGAAGTCGAGGCGCGCCATCGCGTCGTCGAACACGGCGAGCTCGTGCGCCCACTGCGGCGAGCCGACGCCGTGGACGTGGCCGGCCTTGTCGATCTCGCCCCAGTAGAGGTAGACGAGTCGGTGACCGCGCCGGGTGGCGGCCAGCGCCGCGTCGACGCGGTCGTCGAGCCCCTCGGCCGGGTAGAACGTCGCGCCGCGCAGGGCGGCGTTCGTCAGGCCCGAGCCGTCGAAGTAGCCGGGTCCGATCATGGCGGGACGCAGCCCGGCGGCGTCGGCGCGTTCGAACACCGTCGGGTTCGGTTGCCACGCCTGCGGATTCGGCCCGTCCTTCCACGTCAGCTCGTTGAACACGCGCCCCGTCGCGGGGTCGACGACGAGGTAGCCGGCCAGGCCGTGCGCGCCGGGGGGCAGGCCGGTGCCGAACGTGCCCATCGACGTCGCCGTCGTCGTCGGGAAGCCCGCGGCGAGGGTCTGCATCCGCTCGAGGTGCTCGCGCAGGAACGGTGCGTGCGCGCTCTGGCGGCGCAGCAGCCGCGCGCCCAGCCCGTCGGCGAGGACGACGATCGCCGCGCGCGCCTGCGGCAGCTTGCGCCCGGCCCCCGCGAACGCGACGGGGTCGAGGCTGCGTGCCACGGACGGCAGCACACCGGCGAGCCCGTCGGCGTCATAGCGGGGAGCCTTCATCGCGGGCGTCAGCGGGCCGTGGAGCCGACGACGGCCGACAGGGCGTGCGCGAACGTCATCGCCTGCTGCAGGTGACCCTCTCCCTCGGCGTCGGCGGAGATGCGCAGGCTGATGTCGTCGCCGGTGATCGTGCCGTCGTAGCCGTGGTCCGCGTCGCAGTTCGGGTCGCCGCACGTCGCGGGCAGCAGGTCGATGCGGCTGATCGTGCCCCAGCCGATCGTCAGCGTCACCTCGCGCCCGAGGCTGCCGGAGCGGTAGCGCTCCGGGGAAGTGACGACGTGCGTCAGCGTCACGCCGCGCACGAACGACAGCGCGACCGTCTCCGATGTCGCCGTCACGGCCTGACGCGTCGAGCGCACACCCCCGGCGGCTGAGTCGTCGTGGTCGTCGGCGTGAACGATGACGAGCTTCGTCGGCGTCAGCACGAGCACCGTGATGTGACGCAGCAGTTCGTCCTGCTCGAAGGTCGTCTCCACGTGCACGAGGTGCTGGCGCACCTCGTCACCGGCGAGCGCGGTGGCCACGACGTCGCGCACGAGCGCGGGAAAATAGCCAGCCTCGTCGATGGCACGAGCGAGGTCGGTGGGAAGGTTCTGAGCCATGCCTGCCATCATCCCATCCTGCGGCCCGCGCTCGCCTCTGGAGGGCGACCTCACGTCATGGCCCGTCGGCCCGAGTCCTGACGCAGCGACGCGGGCGCCAGCGTGATGCGCGCGCCGAGGACGTCGAGGCCGCCGGGGTGCGTGCTCACCGGGTTGAGTTCGAGGTGGGCGATCTCGGGGTTCTCGTCGGCGAGCACCGACACCCGCGCCACGAGATCCTCGATGGCGGCGCGGTCGATGCCGCGCCCGCGACTGCCGTCGAGCAGCGGCCACGCCTTGATCGAGCTGACGAGTTCGCTCACGTCACCGGTCGTCAGCGGCGGGTTGCGGTAACCGACGTCGTCGAGCAGGTCGGTCGGCGGGCCGGAGACGGAGAACGAGACGACGGGACCGAACAGCGGATCCTCGACGCTCGTGACGGAGCAGCCGATGCCGGGGGTCGCCATCTTCTGCACGACGAACTGGTCGGGGCCGTACTCCTCGAGACGCTCCGCGAGCGCCTCGTAAGCCTCGACGACGGCGAGCGGCGAGCGCAGGTCGGCGCGCAGCGCGCTCGCGACCTGGTGACGCACCTGCGGCGCGATCGACTTGACGACGACGGGGAAGCCCAGCTCCTCGGCCGCGTCGACCGCCTCCTTGGGCGAGCGCGCCGGAACGGAGGGCCACACCGAGATCTTGGCGAGCGCGAGCAGCTGCGCGGTCTCGTCGGCGGTGAGCTCCCGCCCGTCGGGCGACTCGGCCATGATCGAGCGCACCATCTCGTGCACGCCCTTGCGGTCGATGCCGAGCGGCGCCACGGGTTCACCGCGATCGCGCCCGCGCCACTCGGCGTAGTTCGTCGCGGCGGCGAGCGCTCGCACGCCGTCCTCGGGCATCGGGTAGGAAGGCACGATGCGCGTCGAGCCGTCGGGCGCGGACGCCGACAGGTCGTCGCTCACACCGTCGATGCCGAGGAACGTCGTGACGCAGGGCTTGTCGTACTGCGCGCTGACGGCGGCGACGGTGCGCGCGACGTCACGCCCGCCCGTGATGAGCGGCGGGATGAAGCTCGCGACGACCGAGTCGACGTTCTCGTCCTCGAACGCGGCGACGAGCGCGTCACGGAACGCGTCCTCACTCGCGTCCGCGGCGACGGCGACGGGGCCGCGGGTGACGTCGAGCTTCCAGCTCAGCGCCGCGTCACCGCACAGCGCGCCGAGCGCGTCGGAGTTGGCGACGACGGCGACGCGCCGCCCCTTCGGCAGCGGCTGGTTGACGACGAGCTGCGCGACGTCGAAGAGTTGGTGGACGTTGCCGACGCGGATGACGCCGCTCTGGCGCAGCATCTCGCGGAAGGCACGCGGAGGCGTCCGTGTCTCCCGGACGCGGTGCCCGGGCGGGCGTCCGAACGCGGAGACCTCGGACTTCACGACGACGACGGGTTTGCGCAGCGCGAGCTGCCGCGCGATACGCGTGAACTTGCGCGGGTTGCCGACCGATTCGAGGTAGAGGCCGACGGCGTGGGTGTCGTCGTCGTCGATCCAGTACTGCATGAGGTCGTTGCCGGAGACGTCGATGCGGTTGCCGGCGGAAGCGAAATCCGACAGGCCGAGGCCACGCCGTCCGGCGCTCGCGAGCACGGCGATGCCGAGCGCGCCGCTCTGCGCGAACAGCCCGAGGTGGCCGGCGGGCGGCATCTCGTAGGCGATGGAGGCGTTGAGGCGCGTGTCCTCGCGCGTGTTGATGAGCCCGAAACTGTTCGGCCCGACGACGCGCATGCCGTGTCGGCGGGCCAGCGCGAGCAGCTGGGCCTGACGCTCGGCGCCCTCGGGGCCCGACTCGGCGAACCCTGCGGAGACGACGAGCAGCGCTCGCACGCCCGCGCCGCCGCACTCGGCGACGACGTCGAGCACCTTCGGAGCCGGCACGGCGATGACGACGAGATCGACCGGTTTCCCGATCGCGCTGATCGAGGGCACTGTCGGCAGGCCCTCGATCGTCTCCGCCTCGGGGTGCACGACGTGGAGCGTGCCGCGGTAGCCGCCCTCGACGAGGTTGGCGAGCACACGACCGCCGACGGAGCGTCCGTCGCGCGAGACGCCGACGACGGCGATCGACGACGGGTTGAGCAGCGCACGCACCGACTGCGACTCGGCGCGCTGCTCGCGCGCGAGGCGCACGGCCTGCGACTTCTCGTTGGGCTCGATCTCGAAGCGCACGGAGATGACGCCGTCGTCGAAGTTGCGGCTGACGTCGTAGCCGGCCTCGGTGAAGACCTGGATCATCTTGCGGTTCTGCGGCAGCACGTCGGCGACGAACTCGGCGACGCCGCTCTCGGCGCCGATCGCCGCGAGATGCTCGAGCATGACGGAGCCGACGCCACGGCCCTGGAAACTGTCGGCGATGTTGAACGCGACCTCGGCGCTCGTCGCGTCGCGCCCTCCGAGGCGGTCGTAGCGGCCGATGCCGATGATGTCGTCGCCAACGGTCGCGACGAGGGCGACACGTTCGACGTAGTCGACGTGCGTGAAGCGGCGCACGTCACGATCGCTCAGGCGCTTGATCGGGGCGAAGAAGCGCAGGTAGATCGATTCCTCGCTCTGCGCGGCGTGGAAGCGGTGGATGCGTTCGGCGTCGTCGGGGCGGATGGGGCGCACGTGGGCCACCGAACCGTCGCGCAGGACGACGTCGGCCTCCCACTCGCGGGGGTAGTCGGCCGGGATGCTGGGCTCCACATCGCTCATGTCGTCATTCAATCACCGTGCGCCGACAGCGTGGCGTGACCAGTGCACGCCGTCGTCGGCGGAGGTCCAGATGTCGCCGTCATGGCGCGTGACGGCGGCGACGCCGGGCTGGCTCGCCTGCAGGGAGTCGAACCCTCCCGGGCTGGGGCGCGACGTCGGGGAACCCTCCGTCCACGACGCGCCGCCGTCCTTGCTCGCGGCGACGGCGATGTCGCTGAGCGATCGCGTCGTGCCGTCGAGGGCTTCGCGTGGGCCGCCGCTGACGGCGACGACGTGTGTCGGATCCTTCGCGGCGATCGTCACGTGTCCCTGCGTGGGCAGTGTGAGGTTGCCGGCGCCGACGAGCTGCCACGTCGCGCCGCCGTCGACGCTCGTGACGGTGGAGTAGCTCGTCGAGCGGGATGTGACGACGGCGTCGCAGACGGCGACCATCCGTGACGTCGCGCCGAGGCCGGTCGCCGCTTCGATCGTCTTGCCGTTGCACGCGGGCGGGGTCGACAGCGGCGTGAGGGCGTCGCCCGTGAGTCGCCACGCGCCGGAGGCTTCGCCGCCGCTGCGTTCGGCGTGCGCGAGGACGAGCAGGTTCTCGCCGGCCGTCACGATGCCGGCGTCGCTCACCTCGCCGGGCGGCGTGACGCCCGCGACGGCGTCGGTGACAGCGGGCGTGCGGCCGGTGCCGATGCGGGCGACCTCGAGGCGTCCGGTGCAGCCACCTTGGATGCAGCTCGCGGCGGTGAGGGCGTGGGCCTGGCCGTCGTGCACGGCGACGTCGAGAACGCTGACGCCGGGGTGCTGCACCTGCGTGAAGCTGCGACCACCGTCGTGGGTGACCCACAGGTCGGAGCCGAACAGGTACCCGGTGCGCGCGTCGAGGAAGCGCAAGTCGCTGATCGCGCCGGCGGGTTGGATGAGGGGTTGCGCGTCGCCCTGCGCGGACGACACGTCGGCCTGCGTGAAGGAGTGCACCTGCTGCCAGGTGCGGCCGCCGTCCTGGGTGCGCAGCAGGGCCGGGCAGTGTGTGCCCGCGCACGTCGTCTGCGCGAGCGCGAACTGGGTTTGGCCGAAGCGCGCTGACAGCGCCCACACGATCGACGACGTCGACGCCGGCGTCGCGGCCTGCGCGGTCTCGACGTTCGGCGACGAGCCGGACGACGGCTCGGCCGCCACGCCCCCGCCGACCGGCTCGCCGGCGCGAACGGTGCCCGGGCGCAGCGGGTCGCGGACGATGGCGCGCGCGCCGTAGATGACCGCAACGACGCCCAGGGCCGCAAGCACGAGCGCGAGCGCCGCCCGCATGCTCGGCGAGCGGCGCAGTCGATGCCACCGGTCCGCCGTGGACGGGCGCCGGCCTTGCCCGCTCACCCCACCATCTCCCGTCGGAACTCGTCGTACGTGCCGGCGAGGTGGCCGATCAGCGCCCGCTTGAGGCCCGGCTTCTCGAAGTAGGAGTTGACGAACTGCTCGTTCGCGTCGTGCCGTTCGAGCATGACGTCGGCGAGCAGTTGTTCGAGCACCAGCTCGAAGGCGGAGCGGTCGTTGTGCTGCGCGACGACGCGCAGGCGGTCGTTGTCGATGACGGCGGCCCATTGCTGGTCGATCCAGATGCGGTCGCCCTCGCCCAGGTCGGCGCCGAACTTATCGTTCATCGCCTCGATGAGCGCCGAGAGCTTGTCCTTCTCCGGCTCGTTCTGCGAGCCCTTGCCCTCACCGGGCAGTGCGACGCCCGCCTCGTCGCTCGCCTCGAGCCCGATGTCACCCTCGTGCGAGACCGACAGCCGCAGGTGCGTGAGCTGGACGGCCTTCGACAGCTGAGGCATCGGGTCGCTCTCGCGCTGCGGCAGGTCGGCGAGCAGCAGCTTGCCGTAGAGGAACAGCCGCTCCAGCGTCGCGTCGACCCACGGCATGACCTGCGCGAGAAACGCGTACGCGCGCACGAACTGTTCGAGCGTGCTGCGAAACTCTTCGGCCGCGTCATCGTCGAGGGCGATGAATCGCCCGACGGCCGCGCCCACGTTCGCGTAGATGGCGGGCTGTTTCGCGTCCGCCCCGTCGAGCAGGGCGATGACGGCCGCTTCCATCTCGGGGAGCGACAGCACGCCCGCCGATTCGAGGTCGTGCTGCAGCGTGTAGAGGATGTTCGGGTCGGTCGGCGCCGCGAACGACTGCTCGTAGAACGGCGCGAACGCGTCGCGGATCTCGTCGGCGGTGTTCGCGAAGTCGAGCACGAAGGTGTCCTGCTTGCCCGGTCGCGTGCGGTTGAGCCGCGACAGCGTCTGCACCGCCTTCACCCCGGCGAGTTTCTTGTCGACGTACATCGTGTGCAGCAGCGGCTCGTCGAACCCGGTCTGGTACTTCTCGGCGACGACGAGGAACTTCGCGTCGTCGTCCTCCTTGAACCGCTTGGGGAGCTGCGACTCGGCGAAGCCGTTGATCGACGCCTCGGTGAGCACGACGTCGGGCGCCGCGTCCTCGGTGACGGTGCCGGAGAACGCGACGAGCGCGCGCAGCGGGCGAGCGCCCGTGTCGTAGCCCATGCGTTCGATGTAGCGCGCGATGGCCTCCTGCGTGCGCACCGCGTGCAGCCGTGAGCGCGTCACGACCATGGCCTTGGCCCGGCCGTCGATCTTGTTCATCGTCTTGGCGCGGAAGTGCTCGACGATGATCTCGGCCTTCGCGTCGAGTTCGTACGGGTGCAGCGACGCGAACCGGGCGAGCGCGGCGCGGCCCTTGCGGGTGTCGAGATCGATGTCGTCGCGCGGCTCGGTGTTGGCGAGGCGGTAGTAGACGTCGTACGTCGTGTAGGAGGCGAGCACGTCGAGGATGAAGCCCTCGTCGATGGCCTGGCGCATCGAGTACGTGTGGAACGGGCGGTAGTCGCCGTCGGCGTCCTTCTCCCCGAACTGTTCGAGCGTCTTCGGTTTCGGCGTGGCCGTGAACGCGAAGAACGACAGGTTCGTGCTCTTGCCCCGTTGCTTCGCGGAGGCGAGCAACGCATCGTTCGCCTCTTCGGCTTCTTCCGCTTCGGCCTGTGCGGCTTCCTCGGCCTCGAGCCGGTCGTCGCCGCGCAGGACGCCCTTGAGCTTCTTCATGCCGTCGCCGCCGGTGGAGCTGTGCGCCTCGTCGACGATGACGGCGAACCGCTTGCCGGCCACATCGCTCGTCTCCCCCTCGGCGGCGGCCTTCTTCGCGAGTTCGACGACGACGGGGAACTTCTGCAGCGTCGTGATGATGACGCGCGCGGCGTTGCCTTCGAGCGCGTCCTTGAGCTGCGCGGAGTTCTTGTCGATGCGCACGATCGTGCCGGGCGTGTGTTCGAGCCCGGCGACGGTCTCCTGCAGCTGGCGGTCGAGCACCGTGCGGTCGGTGATGACGACGACCTTGTCGAAGATCGGCGTGTCGTCCTCGCCGTGCAGCCGCGAGAGCGAGTGCGCCGTCCACGCGATGGTGTTCGACTTCCCCGAGCCTGCCGAGTGCTGGATGAGCCGGTCGACGCCTGCACCGTCGCGGCGGGTTGCGTCGAGGATCGAACGCACGGCGTGCCACTGGTGGAAACGCGGGAACAGCACCGTGCCGTCGCTGACGTGGAGGAACGTGCCGAGCAGATCGAGCCACGCGTCGCGCTGCCACACCTGCTCCCACAGGTAGGCGCTCTGATACGCGCCGCTCGCGGGGTCGACGGGCGGGTTGCCGGCGCTGCCGGGGTGGCCAGGGCCCGCGGAGCCCTGGTTGAAGGGCAGGAAGCGTGTCGCCGCGCCGGCGAGACGCGTCGTGATCGCCACGGCGTGCGGGTCGACCGCGAAGTGCACGAGCATGCGACCGGCGAAGACGAGGTCGACCGGGTTGCGGTCGCTGCGGTACTGCGCCATCGCGTGCTCGATGCCCTGCCCGCTCAGCGGATTCTTCAGCTCGGCGGACGCGACGGGCAGGCCGTTGGCGACGAGCGCGAGGTCGAGCGAATCGCGCGGGTTCGACTCGGAGTGATGCAGCTGACGCACGACGCCGAGCCGGTTCGCGTCGTACCTGCGCTGCATCTCGTCGTTGAGCCCCGAGGCGGGCTTGAAGTAGCACAGCTTCACCGGCACGCCGGAATCCTTGACGCCATTGCGGAGGACGTCGAGCGTGCCCCGGTGGTCGACCTGCTGCTGCACCACGGTGACGAACTTCTCCCGCGCCGCAGGCTCACCGCCGTGACGCGTGACGAGCTGCGCCCACGCCTTCGGCTGCGACGCCTCGACGAACGCGATCACCTCCTCGGGAAACAGGCCGCGCTTGCGGTCGTACGTCGTCGGATCGACGCTCACCCACCCCGCACTGAGCAGGTGCGCCTCGATGTTCGCCTCGAACGCCTTCTCCTGCGTGACGGTCATGCGTGCTCCCCAGGGATCTTCGTGGATGCCGTCGTCACGTCGAACTCACCCGTGACGGCGGCCGTGATGAGGGAATGCTTGTATTCGGTGAGAAGTTCGATGCTGCGCGTGGTCCCGGCCTCGAAGTTACGGTCAGCTTGTTGCCGCGCAGCCAGACGTTCCACCACTTCGCCCTGCCCTCTCAGGCTCAGCTGCGGCACCCGCAGCCCGCGAATGACGCGCGACGGCAGGTTGTTCGCCATGCCTTCCGCGCCACTGATCCCCAAACGTATGCGTTCCCGATTCTCATGAGCACGGAGCATGCCCACGACGAAGTCCGCAGACCACCCCGGGAACAGCGTAAGGCGATAGAGCTTGTCCGGAAGAAGCAGCTTGGGTCGCACATCCTGCGGTACGACGGCGACGCTACCGATCAGCTCAGGCGATCCACTCGCTCGCGACATGAGGATGTCGCCCCCATGGATTTCGTACTCGGCGCGCGGTTCCAATCCCTCGGGAAGCGCCTTGTTGTCGACAGCACGAAAGAAACCGCCGTTGACAGAACCCGCGCGCATGACACCCCATTGGCCCGCCTCGGCAGGGGTCGCATCAGCCTGAGGGGACCAACCCTGTTCGAGATTGCTTAGCAGGTATCCGAGACGAGCTGTTCCACGCCCTACGGCGGCCGCGGTGAACTCGCCCTGTAGGTACGCAGCTCGATCCTGCTTGACAGAAGCCACTTGGGTTTTCCGCGCGGCGATGATCTGGTCGATGCGGGCGACGCGATCGTCGAGGAAGTCCGCAATTCGCCGTTGGTCTTCCGGTGTGTGGAGGGGAATGGGAGTCGCTCGCAAGTCGGCGAGCCCGAGACCATAGCGCGAGATACCGCGGGCAGCAGTTGAAAAGTAGTCCAGCACCGGGCGAGAACGCAGGGCCCATGTGAGATAGCGGGGGTAGCTGCCCGAGAGGGGTCGAGCGATCGCCAAGTGATACCCACACACGAAGTCATCGGCTTCGCTCGTAACCGTGGCGCTGATGCCGATATCGCCGGGGTCTTCGGAGTCCTTCGTTAGTACGGTGTCGCCGATAAGGAGTTTGTTTCGCGCGATCTGCGAGGCCGACGCCGTCGCCCACATGAGGTTCGGGTGTGGGGCGACTGTGTCGCCGTAGTACACATCGGTGTAGTTGCACAGCTGGACGGGCATTTCACCCTTGACCGCGTGCTTGTCCACATTGCTCGACCAGACGTCCGCGACTGCTCTGAGCGGTGCCGTTTTCACAGTCCCAGGTCCTTCATCCAGCCCTGGATCTGCGTTTCGAGGTCGCGGATCTCGGCGGCGATCTCCTCCACCGGGCGGGGCGGTTCGTAGACGTAGAACTGGCGGGTGAAGGGGATCTCGACGCCGATCTTCGTCTTCGTGTGGTCGATCCACGCGTCGGGAACGTAGGGGCGAATCTCGGATTCGAGGTGCGCCTCGGCCGTCTCGCGCAGCGCGGCGGTGCGCTCGTCGGGGGCTAGGGAGAACCACCCGTCGGGCAGGGGCACGTTCTCGGCGTCGCGCAGGTCGGGGTCGGGTTCGGGCTGTCCCTTCTTCATGACGATCGGCGCGTCGGGGTCGGCCACGGCGCACGCGGTGGCGAACTTCTTGCGCTGCGCCGCCGTCAGCTTCGCGATCGCGTCGGCCTCGGCGAGCAGTGCCTTCTCCGTCTCGAACCGCTGACCGGCCAGGGGCGCGAACACGTCGAACGGCGCATCCGCGACGGCCTCCGCCGTCACCTCCCAGCGGCGACGCATCGGGCGCTCCACCGTGATGCGCTGGAACCCGAAGGCCTCGCGCGGCAGTACCTTGACGCGCGCGTCGTCGTCCGCCTCGTCGAGGGCGCCGCCGTAGAGGCGCCCGATCTCGGCGATGGCGTCGGCCGTCAACTCCTTGCGCTTGTCGCCGAGCGACTTGCGCATCTTCGTGCCCATCGCACGGGCGTCGACGAGCTTGACGAGGCCGCGGTCGGCGTCGGCCTTGTCGTTCGTCAGGATCCACACGTACGTCGAGATACCGGTGTTGTAGAACATCTGGTCGGGCAGCGCGACGATGCCTTCGAGCCAGTCGTTCTCGAGGATCCACTGACGGATGCGCGACTCCCCCGAGTCGGCTGCGCCGGAGAACAGCGGCGAGCCGGAGAGCACGATGCCGACGCGCGAACCCGTCGGCTTCATCTTCGAGAGCATGTGCTGCAGGAACAGCAACGACCCGTCCGACGAGCGCGGCAGACCCGCGCCGAAGCGTCCGTTCATGCCCTGCTTGGCATGCTCCTCCTTGATGGGGGCGGCGTACCCGGCCCAGTTCACGCCGTAGGGCGGGTTGGCGAGGATGAAGTCGAAGTGGTCGGCGCCGAACGCGTCCTGCGTCAACGAGTTGCCGTTGCGCATCTGCTTCGGGTCGATGTCCAGCATCATGAGGTCGGATTGCGCGATGGCCCACGTCTCGTCGTTGAGCTCCTGCCCGTGCACCTTCACCTCGGTGTTCGGGTTGAGAGCCAACATGTGCTCCATCGCCATCACGAGCATGCCGCCCGTGCCCGCCGCGGGATCATAGACGGTGCGCACCGGCAGGGGGCTCTCGACGAGCTCACGGTGCGCCTCGCCGCCGACGAGCAACTCGACCATGAGACGGATCACCTCACGCGGCGTGTAGTGCTCACCGGCCGTCTCGTTGCTCATCTCCGAGAAGCGCCGCAACAGGTCTTCGAAGATGTAACCCATCGCCTCGTTGCTCACGACGCTCGGCCGCAGGTCGAGGTCGGCGAAGTCGGCGAGCACGCGGTAGAGGATGCCCGCGCGATCCATGCGCGCGATCTTGTCGTCGAGGTTGTATGCCTCCATGACGACGTAGGCGTCGTTGCTCAGACCGCGGATGTAGTTCGACAGGTTCTCCGCGAGCGCCTTGTCGTCGCTCAGCAAGCTCGTGAACGTGAAGCGCGAGATGTTGTAGAACCGCTGCTCCGCCACCTTCTTCAGCATCATCGCCTGAGGGGCGGCGATCGTCTCGAACGTCTTCGCCTTGGCGAGCACGGCGGGCTTGGTGTCGACGAGCACGGCGTCCATGCGGCGCAGCACGAGCAGCGGCAGCATCACCTGGCCGTACTCGTGCTGACGGAACGTGCCGCGCAGCGTGTCGGCGACCTTCCAGACGAAGGCGACCTTGTCCTCGAAACCCTGCGGTGATGCCATGCGGGCCATTCAATCAGCACGCCCAGCGCGATCGGGCGTCAACGTGCGCGCACGACCTCCATGTCCAGGTGAAGCCGCAAGGCGGCGTCCGGCCACCATGGGGCCGACCGGGGTCTGAACGGCGAGCGGGGCGACGACACCCGAGCCATTCAGCCGGCCCGGCTGCCTTCGGCGTCGAGCCCATCCCCTGCGACGGCGTCCCACAGTTCAGCGTCCCCGCCTGCTTCCCACTCGCGTGACGCCTCTGCGTAGTCGTCTTGTGGACCCGAGGCGTCCATCCCGCTGGGATCCCATGCGAAACGCGCTGGCCACTCCTGCGGAGGCGGCCCGAATGCACGACGAGCCGTGCGGATCGTGAGCTGGCCGAACGCCGCGTTTCCTCCCGCACCAATGGCGGCCCCCACCCCGAAGGGGGCGACTCGGCCAAGGACCAGCACCCCGCGCCTCGTTCCGTACTTCGTCACGAAATGGGGTCCGAGAACGCCGTTGATCTTCGCGAGGGTGTCCCTGCTCACCGCGTTGACGGCACTTTTTGCCCAGTGCGGTCCGGTTCTCCCGGCGATCTTCTCGACTGCGACGCTGCCGGCGTTGCCGAGGGCCACGCCATAGAACAGGGCACGGCGTCGTTCCAAGTCGTCCACATCGAGATTGTGAATCGCCGCGTAGGTGAGGACGAGGAGCGCCGTGGTTTCCAGGTTGGCGCCCATTTCGGCGGTGGAAACGACAAGGCTCAGGGCTGTCCCGACACCGGGCGCGGCAGCTGCCGCGCCGAGCCTGCCCCCATGCCTGTCACGGCTGCGAGGTACTGCTTCTCAGCCGCCCGAAGGGCCGCCGCAGGTGAGCCGTCGCGCTTACCCCCGTTTGCTCCCTGACTCCATCCGCGCAGCTTCCGCACGTATGCATCCACCGCCGCGTTCTACTTGGTGAGCGCACCATCCACGACGCGCGTGAGGGCTCCTGGGCTCGCCGCTCCGTCGGCACCATTGGTGTTCTGAGTCACGTCAGCCATCATGCCAGCCAAGCCGGCACCCCTACAGCAGGTTCGCGCGAATCTGCCGCATGAGGTCGGGGTACGGGTCGACGAGGGTGCGCTCGCCGCGCGCCTCGCGTACGACGTTCTTCGAGAGTTCGCCCGGAAGGTAGTAGCGGCCGCGCGTCGTCCCCTCGGGGCTGAGCAAACCCGCGGCTGCCCGCGCAGCGCGGGAGCGGCGTGCTGTGGACGACGCCTGGGGCGTCTTGTGTCTCTATGTCCTAATGCAAAAGACATAGAGACATGACTGCCACGAGCGCGCTCACGCCCCCGCCGCGTGTCGCGAACCCCCGTCAGCGCGCGGATGCGCGAGGATGAGCGATGCACCCTGCCCGGGCACCGGGCGTCAGCGAGCTAGTGAGGAACGCAGTGGCACGCACGAAGAAGCCCGAGATGCCGGACGAGGACATCGTCGAGAACATCATCGACATCGATGTCGAGGACGAGATGCGGGCGGCTTTCCTCGAGTACAGCTACTCCGTCATCTACTCGCGTGCCCTTCCCGACGCGCGTGACGGGCTCAAGCCGGTGCAGCGGCGCATCCTGTTCTCGATGGACGAACTCGGCCTGACGCCGAACAAGAACCACGTCAAGTCCTCGCGCGTCGTCGGGGAGGTCATGGGCAAGTACCACCCGCACGGCGACTCGGCGATCTACGACACGCTCGTGCGCATGGCGCAGGACTTCACGATGCGCCTGCCGCTGATCGACGGCCACGGCAACTTCGGCTCGCTCGACCAGGGCCCCGCGGCGTCGCGTTACACCGAGGCGCGTCTCGCGCCCGCATCGCTGACGCTCGTGGCCGGCCTCGACGAGAACACCGTCGACTTCGTGCCCAACTACGACGACTCGCTGCAGCAACCGTCCGTCCTGCCCGCCGCGTTCCCGAACCTGCTCGTCAACGGCGCGAGCGGCATCGCCGTCGGCATGGCGACGAACATGGCGCCGCACAACCTCGGCGAGGTCGTGCAGGCCGCGGTCCACCTCATCAAGAACCCCGACTGCAGCCTCGACGACCTCATGCGCTTCGTGCCGGGCCCCGACCTGCCGATGGGCGGGCGCATCATCGGCCTCGACGGCATCCGCGACGCCTACCTCACCGGCCGCGGCACGTTCCGCACGCGCGCGACGGCGACGATCGAGAACGTCACGCCGCGCCGCAAGGGCATCGTCGTCACCGAACTGCCGTACCTCGTCGGGCCCGAGAAGGTCATCGACAAGATGAAAGACCTCGTCGGGCAGAAGAAACTGCAGGGCGTCTCCGACGTCAAGGACCTGTCCGACCGCCACCACGGCCTGCGCCTCGTCATCGAACTGAAGAACGGCTTCAACCCCGAAGCGGTGCTCGAGCAGCTCTATAAGCTGACGCCGATGGAGGAGAGCTTCGGCATCAACAACGTCGCACTCGTCGACGGCCAGCCGCGCACCCTCGGGCTCAAGGAGCTGCTGCGCGTCTACACGGACTTCCGCATCGACGTCGTGCGCCGACGCACCACGCACCGCCTCGGCAAGAAGGAGGACCGCCTCCACCTCGTCGACGGCCTGCTCATCGCGATCCTCGACATCGACGAGGTCATCCAGATCATCCGCTCCTCCGACGACTCCGCGACGGCGCGGGCGCGCCTCATGCAGGTGTTCGACCTGTCCGAGGCGCAGGCGACGTACATCCTCGACCTGCAGCTGCGCCGCCTCACGAAGTTCAGCCGCCTCGAGCTCGAGAAGGAAGCCGACGAGCTGCGCGCCGAGATCGAGAAGCTGCGCGCGATCCTCGCCGACGTCAAACTGCTGCACAAGGTCGTCTGCGACGAGCTGCTCGCCGTCGCCAAGGAATTCGGGACGCCGCGTCGCACTGTCCTGCTCGAGGGGAACGGCACGCAGGCGGTGGCGAAGACGGCATCCAAGTCGTCGATGCCGCTCGAGATCCCCGACGACCCGTGCTGGGTGCTGCTGTCGTCAACCGGCCTCATCGCGCGCACCACCTCGGCCGATCCGCTGTCGACCGACGGTGGCCGCCGCAAGCACGACGTCGTCCTCGCCGCCGCGCGCGCCAGCGCGCGCGGTGAGTTCGGCGTCGTCACGTCCGCAGGTCGGCTGTTCCGTGTCAGCGCGCTCGAACTGCCGCACCTCGTCGACACGCACGAGGCGCCCGTCCTCGACGGCGGCGCGCCCGTCGCCGCGTTCGTCGACCTCGCACCCGGCGAGAAGGTGCTGACGGTGACGTCGCTGCGCGCCGACTCCCCCGGCCTCGCACTCGGTACCGCGGCGGGCGTCGTCAAGCGCGTGACGACGGAGTACGCGAACAAGCCGACCATGGAGGTCATCACGCTCAAGGGCGACGACGTCGTCGTCGGTGCCGTCGAACTGCAGACCGGCACCGAGGAGCTGACGTTCGTCACGAACGAGGCGCAACTGCTGCACTTCAACGCTGCGAACGTGCGCCCGCAGGGCCGCACCGGCGGCGGTGTCGCCGGCATCAAGCTCGGTGCCGGCGCACGAGCGATCTTCTTCGGATCCGTCTCGCGCGACGGCATCGTCGTCACCGGCGCGGGGCACCCGAGCTCGCCGAACGGTGAGATCACCTCGCTCAAGGTCGCGCCGTTCACCGAGTTCCCCGCCAAGGGACGCGCGACAGCCGGCGTCCGGGCCCACCGCTTCCTGCGCGGCGAGAACCACCTGACGTTCGCGTGGGTCGGCTCCGCGCCGGCGCGCGCGGCGGATGCTTCGGGCAAGGCGATCGGCAAGCTGCTCACCCTCGACGACGCCGACGGCAAGCGCGACGGTTCCGGCGACACCGCCCCCGGCCAGATCGCCGCGATCGGCACGACGGCCCCCTACGCGTCGGTGGCCGCCGACGCGTCGTCCGCCGAAGTGGCCGAGCAGACGCCGGTGACGGCGGGCGAAGAGACGGGCGACGGTGCGATCGGCGACGACGGAAGCCGCCTCAGTCTGTTCGACGGTGACGACGCCTGAGGTTTGACGGGGTGGGTGCTGGCGCGGGGCGCTGCGGGCCTCTATGGCGGCGCCTGGTGCAGTTCGCATCGACAGCTGAGTCACGTGGTTGCCGCTGTGTCAGTCAGGACTGACTCAACCATCACCAAGTGACGCAGCTGCGTCGCCTCCGTCCGTTGATGGCGAGGGTGGCACTCCGAGCCACCGCGGTGCATCAGCCTGTGTCGGCCAGCTGAGTCAGTTGTTCGCCCGTGCGGCAGTCAGGACTGACACAACCATCACCACGTGACGCAGCTGCGGCGGGCGCGCGGGGCGACGGCCAGGGTTCTGCTGAGCGCGTGTCATCTGAGGCGCTCGCATCAGAGCGCGAGACCCATCGTGCCTTGGCGCGCCTCTAGGCTGGGGGCATGATGACGTCACCCAGTTCGTGCTCGCTCGATTGGGAAGCGGCCGGCATGCCTGCGTGGGGGACGGCGAAGGTGGCGCGCGTCATCGTCGCCGTCGAGGTGCCGGGCGCGTGGGGACGCGATGCCGTCGGCGACTCCGGGCTGCCGCAACCTGCAGACGCAACGCTGTACCTCATCCGTCGTGTCGGGCGACATGCCGTGGCGGGTGAGGCGGCCCGGGTGTTCGTCGGCGGTGGTTTCGGTGACGAACCGTGGCTCGTCGAAGCGACCCTGCGACGCGAAGACGTGACAGGTCTGCTCGCCGGCGATGTGGCAGATCGCGCGCGGTTGGCGTCTTTCGGTTTCGCCGCACGCCCCGAGCCTGTGCTGCTCGTGTGCACGAACGGCCGCCGCGATGCCTGCTGTGCCGTCCGTGCCCGGCCTGTCGCGGAGGCTGCGCATGCCGCCGCACCCGACAACGTGTGGGAGGTCTCGCACATCGGCGGACATCGGTTCGCGCCGACGGCAATTCATCTGCCGAGCGGCCAGACGTTTGGCCGGCTCACTGGTCAGGCGGCCGCTCACCTCGCAACGACGACGATGACTTCGACGCTCGATCCTGCTGTGCAGCAGTCGTTCTCATCGACCACACACCGCGGGCGAATCGACCTGCCGCCCGTCGCTCAGGTGGCAGAGACGTGGTGGCGCGAGCGCCATCCGGGCCTGACGATGGCCCCCGTCAACGACATCGGGGTGCCCGTAGCCGACCGCCAGGATGGGTGGCTCGTCTCCCTGCCCGACGGAACGACCCTGGCCGTCACGTCGGTCGTCGGTGAGCCGCTTCGCGACTCGTGCCTCAAGGACGCGAAACCTTCCGCGTCCTATAGCGCGCGCGTGAGCTGAGTTCTCGTCGATCACATGCTCAGGGCGTCATGCCTTCGTCGACCCGCCTGCTTCCGTGTTGACGGCACGGTCAGGCGCAGCATCGGCTGTTGAGTCGGCCCCCGCGAGTTCGACCGGGTCGCGCTGGCCCGGTGGGTCGTCATTCGTCGCAGAGTCGTCGTCGTCGAGATCCTTCTTCGCGTCGCGTTGCGCGGCGTCGAGCGTCGAGCTCGTCACCTCGTAGCGCGTCTTGTAGAGGTCGAGGATGGCCATGGCCGTCGCGGCGGCGGGCACACCGAGCAAACCGCCGGCGAGGCCGAACATGTTCGCGCCGGCGAGGGCGGATGCGAACGAGACGGCCGGGTGGACGTCGACGGCGCGTGCGCTGATGTTCGGCTCGATCGTGACGTTCTCGATCTGCTGGTAGACGATCGCGAAGATGAGGATGAACAGGCCGTTGATCGGTTTGTCGCTCGTCGCGCCGACGAGGACGGGCAGGACGATCGAGATGTACGTGCCGATGTTGGGCACGAACTGCGCGATGATGCCCGTCCACAACCCGAGCGCCAGCCAGTACGGCATGCCGATGAGCATCATGAACGTGCCGTGGATCGTCGCCGAGATCGTCGCGAGGATGAAGCGCGCCGCGACGTACCCGCCGACCTTTGCGACGAACACCTCCCACACCGTCAGCACGACGCGCTGCTGACGCGGCGGGAACAGCCCTGCCACCCAGGTGCGCAGACGCGGTAGGCCGGCCGAGATGTAGCAGGTGAAGAAGATGAGGACGAACAGGTTGAACGCCGTCGACACGACGCTCGTCACGAGCCCGAGGACGCCGCCGGCCAGCTGCGAACCGTAGTTCGCGACGTTGTCGGGCGTCAGGTTGACGCTCGAGAGCAGCTTGTTGATGTCGTAGTCGGTGTCGAACTTGCGGTTGACCCAGTCGACGCAATCCGTGACGAGGCCGGGTGCCGCACTGATGAGCGCCTGCACCTCGTCGACGAGGAGGCCCCCGAACGCGACGAAGAACCCGACGACGGCGCACGCCAGCAGCAGGACGACGAGACCCGTCGCGAGCGCACGCGGCATGTGCTTCGCGAAGCGCGACACGGCCGGTTCGATGGCTGCGGCGAGGAAGAACGCCATGACGACGTTGAAGACGACCGATCCCGCCGACCCCGTCAGATAACCGAGGGCGGTGAGCAGGGCGAGGGCGCCGATGACGATCCAGGTGGCATGCCACACCGACTTGAGGTCCAGAGCGACCTTGAGGTGCTGCGGTTCGTCGTCACCGACATCGGCGCGCCTGAACAGTGTCATGTCGTGGTCGTTTCGCTCGCTGAGTGGTCTGGCGTGATCCTCTCACGAGGTGGTGACATCGACATGTTCCTTGCGCCGAGCCGCCCTACGATGCCTGCATGCCCCGATTGCACATCGCCCAGAACGACCGTGCCGACGCCGTCATCTCGGGGCACTCGTTCGGGCTGCTCGTCGGGATGCTGCTCGAGCAGCAGATCGCGATGGAGGTGGCGTTCTCCGGCCCCGCCAAGATCTACGACCGGTTCGGCACGCTCGATCCGACGAAGATCGCCGCGATCGAGCCGGGTGAGTTCGTCGAGAAGTGCACGACGCCTCTCGCCCTTCACCGTTACGGCCGCTCGATGGCAGAGCGCGTGCAGAAGCTCGCCGTCGCCGTGCGCGACGACTACGACGGCGACACCCGCGCCATATGGGCGACGGATGACGCCGCCGAACTGCTGAGGCGACTCAAGGCGCTGCCCGGATTCGGCGACCAGAAAGCTCGCATCTTCGCGGCCCTGCTCGGCAAACGACTCGACGTCCGCCCCGACGGCTGGCGCAAGAGCGTCGGCCCCTACGCCGAGGACGGCTCGTTCCGCTCGGTGGCCGACGTCGTCGACGCCGACTCGCTGCAGAAGGTTCGCGAGACGAAACGTGAGATGAAGGCGGCGAAGAAGGCCGCAGCCCGATCGTGACGGCGGCGTCAGCGGCACCTCGCCAACGTTGGGCGAGGGACGCCGCGCTGCCAGGGGCTCAGGTGCGCAACCACGCCACGAGACCCGCGCAGCCGCACGCCCACAGGACGCTGACGAACGTGCCGATGATGAACCGCTCGGCAACGGCCGACTTCTCGCCGCTGCGCAGCTCCGGATAACGCCCGAGCCCCTTGACGGCGAGAACGATCGCGATCGCCTCCGGCCACGACGCGACGAGCCCCGCGAAGATCGCCAACCGCTCAAGCGCACCGATCCACGCGCCGCCACGCAGGATCGTGGCGGCCTGTTCGACCCCGTCCGAGGACTCCGGCAGGCTCTCCCCCACCTCGGACGACCGACGATCGACGCTGCGGAACACGAGCGTCGTCATGACACCACCACCCGCGAGCGCCAGTGACCCGAACAGCGTGACGACGAGAACAGCCCTGACATCCATGACCCGACGGTAGACGCCGCCACCGACAGTGGTGAAGACACAGGCCGGGACGACCCGTTCCGTCAGGCGCAACGCCGAGCCGGGTGAGGGCCGGGCTGGTGATCCGAGCGCGCCCACAGCCGTCATGCCGCGGGCGCACACGCTCAGACCATGTCGCCTCTCGAGCGGCGCCGCCCCTCAGCAGGGCTGAGCGCGCGCAGCGTCCATGAGTCGCACGGCGAGGCGCATGCCGGCGTCGCTCTCCTCGACGGCTGCGGCCCGCGCGCGTTGGCTGACGGCCGAGGGGGTGATGTCGAGTGCGGCGGCGACCTCGCGCCCCGTCAGCCCCTGCCCCAAGAGTTCGGCGACAGCCCACCCCGCAGGTGTGCGGCGATGCCAGAGCAGGTGCAGCAGCGCCAACGCCGCGTCGAGGTCGGCCCCCGCCTCGGGCGCCGAAGGAGCCCGAACGGCCACGCGCGCCGGCACGAGCCGGGACGCCTCGACCGCCTCACGCGCCGCGATGAACGCCTCACCCGAGGCGGCACGCACATCGTCGGGTACGGGCGTCACGACCGCGCCGATGCCGACCCCCACCCGCCAGCACCCGAGGCGCGCCAGCTGTTCGAGCGCCTCGACCGTATCGCTCGAACGCGTGAACAGGGCCTGGATCTCATCCCCCGCCGTCCGCGCGAAGCCGCGCGCAGACCCCCCGCTCGACGGGAGGGCGCGCAGCGCTCGCAGGGCGGAGGGCACGGCGTCGTCGCCAGAGCGGCTGTCGACCTGATCCGCCGTCAGCACCACGAGAGAGGATCGGAGTGAAGGCATGGACCTAAACTAGCGGAAGTTAAGGGGAAAAACTTCATTCGTAGAATCGTCCAGATCGACCATCCGCCGACGCTCAGCCTGACCACACGGCGCCAGAACGACGGGGACGGCCCCACTCCCCCGGCCAGCCGTCATCGCGGACACCCCTGCCCGAGACCGACGAAGCCAGATCACGGTTGCCGCACCCCGCTCGGCCCGGCGCGCCCCACGAGTCAGGCAGCGAGTCGATACCGCCGGAAGGACGGGACAAGCAGGCCCACGAGCACGACACCGATGACGACGCACACGCCGCCGAGCCACGCCGTCGTCGCCGCTCCGATCGCGGTCGCGCCGGCGCCGTGGATGACGTCCGCGATGCGTGGGCCGCCGGCGACGACGACGAGGAACACGCCCTGCAGCCGCCCGCGCACCTCGTCGCTCGCCGCCGTCTGAAGCATCGACGTGCGGAAGGCCGCGGAAACCATGTCGGCCGCACCTGCGATGACGAGGGCGATGAACGCGAGCCAGAACACGACGTCGACGCGCCCGTTCGCGAGCGCTACCGCCGCACCGAACCCGATGATGGCGAGGCCCCACACGAGCACCGCGGCCAGCACGGCGACGCCGTGTCGTCGCACGCGCGACACCCACCCGGAGAACACGCCGCCGAGCACGGCGCCGACAGGGATCGCCGCGAACAGCCACGCGAACGCGAAACCACCCCCGAGCGGACCGCCGAACGACTCGTGCGCGATCTGGGGAAACTCCGAGCGCGGCATGCCGAACACCATCGCGATGAGGTCGACGACGAAGCTCGCGAGCAGGACGGGGTGACGCGTCAGGTAGCGCAACCCGTCGAGAACCGACGAAAAACCGGCCTTGATGACCTCACCGATCGGCGGCAGCGCGGGCATGCGGAACACGGCCCACAGCGTCGAGAGCAGGCAGATCGTGTCGATCGCGTACATCCACGAGAACCCGAGCACGGGGATGAGCGCGCCGGCGAGCAGCGGGCCGGCAATGCCACCGGCCATCGCGACCGTCATGAGCAGCGAGTTCGCGGCGGGCAGCAACTCGGGTTCGAGCAGGCGCGGCAGCGACGATTGCAACGCCGGCTGGTGCAGCGCGAACAACGCCTGCTGTGCTGCGAACAGACACAGCATCACCCAGACGTTGACGCCGCCGGCTGCCGCCTGCGCCCAGAACAGCGCGCTCGCGACGACCAAGCCACCTGAGGTGAACAGCAGGATCCGTCGACGATCGTGCGCGTCGGCGAGCGATCCGCCGTACAGGCCGAACACGATGAGCGGCACGAGGCCGAACAACCCCGTCAGCCCGACGTAACTCGAATCGCGCGTCTGCGCGTAGATCTGCGCGGGCACGGACACGATCGTCAGCTGGGCGCCGATGACGGTGACGATGTCGGCGATCCACAACCGCCGGAAGGCGGGGTTGCGCAACGGCCGCGTGTCGGCGAGAACCGAGCGAAACCGTTGCAGCCGAGTCGAACTCATGCGTCGATGCGCTCGGTATCGAGATCGCTGGCGCTGGAGATGATGAAATCCTTGCGCGGCGCGACCTCGCTGCCCATGAGCAGGTCGAACACCTGCTCGGCCATCTCGGCGTCCTTGAGCGTGACACGACGCAGCGTGCGGTGGCGCGGGTCCATCGTCGTCTCCGCGAGCTGGTCGGCGTCCATCTCACCGAGGCCCTTGTAGCGCTGCGGCTGCTTGAACGTGCGGCCCTTCTTCTCCCACGCCGCGACGGTGGCTCGCATCTCGTCCTCGGAATAGGTGTAGATGACCTCACCCTTCGCGCGGCCCTGCGCGCTCACCTCGAGACGGTGCAGCGGCGGCATCGCGGCGTACACGCGCCCCGCCGCGACGAGCGGACGCATGTAGCGGAAGAACAACGTCAACAGCAGCGTGCGGATGTGGGCGCCGTCGACGTCGGCGTCCGTCATGAGGATGATCTTGCCGTAGCGCACCATGTCGAGGTCGAAACTGCGTCCCGAACCCCCTCCGACGACCTGGATGATCGAGGCGCACTCCGCGTTCTTCAGCATGTCGCCGACGGACGCCTTCTGCACGTTGAGGATCTTGCCGCGGATCGGCAGCAGCGCCTGGTACTCCGAGTTGCGCGCCGCCATGCCCGTACCGAGCGCCGAGTCGCCCTCGACGATGAACAGCTCGCTGCGCTCACCGTCGGTCGAGCGGCAGTCCTTCAGCTTGCCCGGCAGGCTCGAGGATTCGAGCGCCGTCTTGCGACGCTGCGTCTCCTTGTGGGCGCGCGCGCTGATGCGCGACTTCATCTCGGCGACGACCTTCTCCAGCAGTAGCCCGGCCTGCGCCTTGTCGTCACGCTTCGTCGACGTCAGGTGCGCGCTCAGCTCCTTCTCGACGACCTTGCTGACGATCGCGCGCACGGCCGCGGTGCCGAGCACCTCCTTCGTCTGGCCCTCGAACTGCGGCTCCGCGAGGCGAACGGTGACGACGGCTGTCAGACCGGCGAGGACGTCGTCCTTCTCGACCTTGTCATTGCCGACCTTGAGCTTGCGCGCGTTGACCTCGAGCTGCTTCTTGAACACCTTCATGAGCGCCTGCTCGAAACCGGTGTTGTGCGTGCCACCCTTCGGCGTCGCGATGATGTTGACGAAGCTGCGCACCTTCGTCTCGTACCCGGTGCCCCAGCGCAGCGCGATGTCGACGCCGCACTCGCGCGTCACGTCCTGGCTCGTCATGTGGCCGCTCGATTCGTCGAGCACCGGCACCGTCTCGGTGAACGACCCGCTGCCCTGCAGGCGCCAGATGCCGGTGACGGCGGCGTCGGGCGCGAGGTACTCGCAGAACTCGCTGATGCCGCCGTCGTGGAGGAAGGTCTCCTCGTGGGGGCCGTTCTCCCCCGGCGTACCGGCAAGGCCCCGCTCGTCACGAATGATGATGGTGAGGCCCGGCACGAGGAAACTCGTCTGACGAGCGCGCGCGATGAGCTGGTCGTAGTCGAACTGCGCGGTCTTGAGGAAGATCGTCGTGTCGGCCCAGTAGCGCACGCGCGAACCGGTGACGCCGCGCCTGGCCTTGCCGACAACCTCGAGCTGGCTGCCGGACTCGAACGGCGTGAACGGGTTCGTCGGGCTCTTCGCGAGCGGATCGGAGGAGTCGCCGTCGGCGAACGTGCCGGGCTCGCCGCGGCGGAAACTCATGCCGTACGTCTTGCTCGCACGGTCGACCTCGACGTCGAGACGCGAACTGAGCGCGTTGACGACGGACGCACCGACGCCGTGCAGACCACCGGAGGCCGTGTACGACCCGCCACCGAACTTGCCGCCCGCGTGCAGTTTCGTGAAGACGACCTCGACGCCCGACAGACCCGTGCGCGGCTCGACGTCGACGGGAATGCCGCGGCCGTTGTCGCGCACCTCGACGGAGCCGTCGGGCAGGAGGATGACCTCGATGCGGTCGCAGTACCCGCCGAGCGCCTCGTCGACGGCGTTGTCGATGATCTCCCAGAGGCAGTGCATGAGGCCGCGGCCGTCGGTCGAGCCGATGTACATGCCGGGACGCTTGCGGACGGCCTCGAGCCCCTCGAGCACCTGGAGGTGGCGGGCGGTGTAGTTCTCTTGGTTCTCGCTGGGCGACACCTGGGGAATCTCCTTGACCTTCGTCACGCGCACACTCGACATGTGCCTCGATACGCTATCGGACGAACCCCGTCGTTCCGCGTCGCCACGCGCAAGCCGCCCCTCGTGGGCGCTCCGGCATGTGGTGTGCATGGTGGTGTGCGGCCGCGGGTGCACGTGGGTCGAGGCAATCGCTCGGGCACGCGAGGACACCCGCAGATCGGAACCGGCTTCGCGGGAATGCCTGCACGTGGAAGAGTGTTGTTCATTGTCGAGAACCACATTCGTGTGGGTTCACGAATACGCGTGCGACGGCCCCCGCGCCGTCCGACGAGGAGGATGGATATGACCGCAACGATGGAACAGACGATGACCGCCGCCGACCGCTGCGACCGCTGTGGCGCCCAGGCGTTCATCAAGGCCGTCATGTCCGAAGGTCTCGAACTGCGCTTCTGCGGCCACCACGGCCGTGAGCACCTCGACAAGCTGCGGGAGGTCGCCGTCGAGGTCATCGACGAAACCCCCCGCCTCAGCGAGGTCTGAGCATCTCGCCCCTTCGGCACAGCGAACCGTTCGGCCCCGCGCCCTCGATCATCGAGGCGCGGGGCCGAACGCATGCCGGGGGCACTGTCGGACGCGCTCGGGCATGAGGCCTCGCGCGATGGGTGTCGTGCGATCGGTGCCGTGCGACTGACGCCGCGCGACGGCGGTGATCTCGGGCGCAGCGATGCGCTGATGGGCCATGATGAACACCATGGTGGTCTCCACAGAAACCTTGACGACGCTCGGTGCGGCCCTGCTCGTCGCGGTCGGCATCGCCGGCCTCATCGTGCCCGTCCTACCGGGCCTCGCGTGCGTCGTGGTCGGCGTGCTCGTCTGGGCCATCGGCCAGTCGAGCACGGCGGCATGGGTGGTGTTCGCTGTCGCGTGCATCCTCGCGGTCGCAGGCTATGTCGTGCAGGTTCTCGTGCCAGGGCGTCAGCTCTCGTGGGGTGGGGTCGCGCGGCGCAGCAACATCGTCGGGCTCGTGTGCGCGGTGGTCGGCTTCTTCGTCGTCCCCGTGATCGGACTGCTGCTGGGCTTCGTCATCGGCGTGTTCTTGGCGGAGAGCGCACGACTGCGTGATCGCGCACAGGCGTGGACAGCGACCCGCGTCGCCATCCGGGCAGCACTGACATCGGTGGGCATCGAACTGGCCGCAGCCGTCACGATCGCCGTCGGCTGGGCGATCGCAGCGTTCGCGCTGGCACGGTGAGCGGGGCGCGCTGAGCGTCATCGCTGCAGACGAGCAGCGAACACTCACGTCAGCGACTCCGCTGCCGATTCACCATCCCTGGTTCTCGTAGCGGCGACGCTCCCAGCGCTGCTCCATCCGCTGCATGAAGTCGCCCTGCGGACGAGGAGCCGAGGAGCGCGGCCGAGCGGTGCGCGCCGGACGCGCCATGCGCGGCATCCGTGACGCGGGGTGCGCGCCGGTCTGGGCCGTGATGCCCTCGAACGAGTTCGGGTCGACGACGTGCAGGGCGGGCCGTGACGGCGTCTGCACGGACAGCAGGGCACCCGCGGCGATGACGAGCATGCCGACGAGACCCAACCACATGTGCGAGGAGTACGTGCCGACGGCGGTGAGGCCGAGGCCTGCGAGGCAGACCGCGCCGGCGAGGAGGGCGCGACGACGCCGTCGACGGCGCTCCGGGTCGGCCTGCATCGCCGAGGCGAACTTGGGATCCTCGGCGGAAAGCTGCGCCTCGAGCTGCTCCAACGTGCGCAACTCATGCTCGGACAACGGCATGGTGGCCCTCCATCCCTTCGTCACCCCACATGGTGCACAGCTCGTGCGGCGGGTGACACATAACGTCAGTTGTAGCACTGCGGCGTGGTGCACGACGGGGAAAGTGCATCACACCCTGACCTTTCACGCCAGAGCCTGCCGCCGTGGGCCGCCCGTGCCCGCTCATCCGACGAGGCTCGCCGGGCGCACGATGCCTGCCCCGAACCGCGCGCTCGCCCGATCGATCGCCCGATCCGCCTCCCGCCATCCGTTCTCACGCTCCCCGAGCCGGATCTGCCGCGACGTCTGGCGTACGTCCTTCAACCCCTGCACCCGCACCCCGACGAGCCGCACCCGCGCGCGTTGCAGGGCGAGCGCGTCGAACAATTGCGCTGCGACGCCGTAGATCTCGCGGCTGACGTCGGTGTGCTCGGGCAGCGTGCGCGAGCGCGTGATCGTCGTGAAGTCCGAGAACCTCACCTTGAGCACGACCGTCCGACCCGCGACCTGCGCCGCCCGCATCCGCGCCGCCACCCGATCGCTCAGCTTGAGCAGCTCGCGCTTGATCTCGACGGCGTCGTCGAGGTCGGCGGGAAACGTCTCGTCCGAACCGATGCTGCGCTCGGGTTCGTGCGGGACGACGCGGCGCTCGTCATGCCCCCAGGCGAGGCGGTGCAGGGTGACGCCCGCGCTCTGCCCGAGGGCGCGCACGAGCGTGCGTTCGGGCAGGTGTGCGACATCGCCGACAGTGCGCAGCCCGAGGCGATGCAGTTTCTCCTTCGTCGTCTCACCCACGCCCCACAGCGCCTCGACGGGCAGCGGGTGGAGGAAGTCGAGGGTCTCGTGGCGCTCGACGAGGAGCAGCCCGTCAGGTTTCGCGTGCGTCGAGGCCAGCTTGGCGACGAACTTGACCGGCGCGATGCCGACCGAGCACGTGATCATCTGCTCGTCCGCGACGGCGTCACGCAGCTGGTGCCCGAGCGCAACCGCCTGACCCGGCGTCGGTGCCACCCCGCTCACGTCGAGGAACGCCTCGTCGAGCGAGATGGGTTCGACGAGCGGCGTCACCTGAGCGAACAGGTGCATGACGGCTCCCGAGATGCGCGAGTACAGCTCGGCGTCGGGTGGCAGCACCACCGCCTGCGGGCACAGCCTGCGCGCGCGCCCCATGGGCATGCCGGAATTCACTCCGAACCGTCGCGCCTCGTACGTGGCGGACAGCACCACCCCGCGACCCGCACCCCCGACGATGACGGGGGTGCCCACGAGTTCGGGGCGCTCGATGAGCGACGCCGAGGCGTAGAAGGCGTCCATGTCGACGTGCAGGATCATCGTTTCCATCCTCCTGAGCTTCCCGGGCTCGCGTGCCACAGGTGTGACGGAGCCTCACCCTCGCCGGGCAGTTCGGCGCGCGAGGCACGAAGCGCCTCCCCCGCCGGTTTGATGTCGGTGTACGGCGACTGCGCGAACCCCGACGCGTGCACGAGCTGACGCCGCCCGCGCGCGGCCCCGACCGAGCGCTCCGCCCCGCGCCGCTCGCTCTCCTCGACGAGACGGTGGACCCCGGCCTCGCCGTCGTGCTCCCACGCCTTCCACGCCTGCGCCAGATCCCATGCCCCCGTCGCGCGGATCGAGACCCCACGCGGGCCGGTGCGGCGCACGACGCCCCGCACGAGGAGCATCCACGCGTGGAAGACCGTGTCGGCGTAGGGGCCCTGGACGTCCTCGAAGAACGTCGCGTCGGCCGGGCCCGTACCGTCGTCGACGGTGAGGAAGATGACGCGTCGCCCCGAACGCACCGGCGGTGTCTGCGTGGCGACCTTGATGCCGGCGCACCACACCGTCTCGCCGCCGTGCAGCGACGCGAGGTCACAGGCCCGGCTGACGCCCAACGCCCGCACGAGAGGCGCGTAGAACTGCATGACGTGCCCGCTGACGTCCAACCCGAGGATGTCGAGCTCGGCCCGCACCTTCTCGGCCGGGGTGAACTCGGGCAGGCCACTGCTCACCGCCTCACCGTCGTCGAGCATGTCGAAGGCCAGCTGCGAGCCCTGCGTCTCGTACCGCTCGTGCGGCCGTCGCCCCTGCGCCTGACGACGCGCCGCCTCGACGCTGTCGAAAGCCATCACCGTTCCTGCGGCCCCGTCCGCGTTCACAGACGCGCCCACGCCCGGGGCCGAACTGATCATGCGACGGCGAGCGCCACGCGTCAGACGCGCCGAGGCGTGCCGATCCAACCGTTCGAGGTCGTCGAGCTCGAGCAGCAGATCTCGCCGCGTCGGTGCGCCGCATACGCCGGGTCGTCCGGTGCCGTGCAGTGCGTCGAAGGCGCCGACGAGCAGCAACCGCTCGACGACGGGCCGGCTCAGACCCGCCCGGCGCCACACGTCCGTCAGGCTCGTGTAGGGCTGGCCCTCCACGAGTGACGTCATCTCGCGCTCGCTCATACCCCTGACGTCGAGGAAACCGATGCGCAACCCGAGATGGTCGTCCTCGCTGCCCTCGCCCGGCACGCGCTCGACGCGGTACTCGCGGCGCGAGGCGTTGATGTCGACGCCCAGCACGGGCACGCCGAACGTCCGCACGTCGGCGAGGATGAGTCGCTTGGGGTACATCCCCGGGTCGTGGGTGAGCACGCCGGCGACGAACGCGGCGAGGTGATGGGTCTTCAACCACGCCGACTGATAGGTGGGGACGGCAAACGCGGCGGCGTGAGCCTTGCAGAAACCGAATGAGGCGAACGCGGCGAGCACCTCCCAGATGCGGTCGCGTTCCGCGCTCGTGTAGCCGCGGTGCTGCGCGGCCTCGCGCCACCACAGTTCGATCTTCTCCTGCCCGGTGCTCGAGCCCATCGCCCGTCGCACCTCGTCGGCCTGCGCCAGCGTGATGCCGGTCGTCTGCGCGAAGATGCGCAGCACCTGTTCGTGGAAGACGACGACACCCATCGTCTCCTCCAGTGCCGGGCGCAGACTCTCGTGCAGGTACTCGGGCGGCGCCCACCCCTGCCGCGCGCGCAGGAACGGGGTGATCATGTCGCTCTTGACCGGCCCGGGGCGGAACAGCGAGATGTCGATGATGAGGTCTTCGAAACGCTGCGGCCCGAACTTGCCGATGAGTTCCCGCTGCCCGGGCGACTCGATCTGGAAGCACCCCAGGGTGCGCGTCGTGCGGATGAGCTCGAAGGTGGCCTCGTCGTCGAACGGCACGCACTCGGGGTCGTCGAGGTCGACGACGGCACCCTCGACGCGTTCGATCTCGGCGACGGCGTGGGCCATGGCCGACTGCATGCGGATGCCGAGCACGTCGAGCTTGAGCAGCCCCAGCGTCTCGACGTCGTCCTTGTCGAACTGACTCATCGGGAAACCGAGCCAGCTCGCCTCCATCGGCGTGCGCTGCGCCAGCCCGGCGTTCGACAGGATCACCCCGCACGGATGCAGCGCGATGTGCCGCGGCAGCCCGTCGAGGCGCTCGACGAGGTCGAACAGCCGGTCGAGCTCCGGTTCGGCGAGCCCGCGCGCCCGCAGCTCGGGCAGCTCCTCGATCGCATGCCGCACGTCACGGGCCGCGACGTGCGGGAAGGCCTTCGCGATGACGTCGACGTCGGCCGGCACCATCCCGAGCGCGGCACCGGCGTCACGGATGGCGTGGCGCACCCGGTAGGTCTCCATCATCGACACGCACGTCACCCGCTCCCCGCCGAAGCGCTCCATGATGCGTTCGTAGATCTCGGTGCGGCGCGCCGACTCGACGTCGATGTCGATGTCGGGCAGCGACGCGCGGGCCCTCGTGCAGAACCGCTCCATGAGCAGTCGGTGCTCGATGGGGTCGACCCCGCTGATGCCGAGCAGGTAGGTGATGAGGCTGCCCGCGCCCGACCCGCGGGCCGCGACGCGCCCGCCCATGTCGCGGATGAGGTCGCAGACCTGCGCGACGGTGAGGAAGTACGTCGGATACCCGAGGTGACGCACCACGTCGAGCTCCTCCTCGAGCCGCTCCAGCACCTCGCACCGTTTCGCCTCCGACGCGTGCGGGTAGCGTCCGTTCACCGCGGCGTGACAGCGCTCGGTGAGCACCCGCTGCGGGTCGGTGCCCGTCAGGCCCAGCACCTCGACCTCGGGCAGGTGCACCGCCCCGATGCCGATGTCTCGGAACGGGTGCTGGACGCACGCCTGCGCCAGCCGGTCGCTCGCCCTGACGAGCTCGAGCGCGGCGCCGAGATCACCCAGCCCTTCGGCGAGCGCCTCGGCCTGCGTCAGCATCTGCGCCTCGGGGCGCAGATGGCCCTGAACACTCGTGCGATCCAGGTGACGCAGGTCGAGCGCCACCCCACGGCGCGCCGCGTCGAGGACGTCGGCAGTGATCGCCTCGTCGACCTCACCATGACGCACCCAGCCGCTCAGCACGGCGGGCACGCCGCACCGACGGGCGAGGCGCCACAGGTTCGTCGCGTGACGCCGACTGGCCATCGCCTCGGGCGGGCCGTCGTGGCAGGCCACCTCGAGGGCGAGCGCGCCGTGCGGGAGAGCGGTTCGCCAGCGACGCACCAGGGCCTCGGCCTCGGCGTGACGACCGCGCAGGAGTGCCTGCCCGACGTCCGAATCCGGGCCGAGGAGCACCGTGAGTGCCGGCTGGTTCGGTTCGCTCTCGTGCGTGACGTGCGCGGCCACCCGGTCGAGACTCGTGGCGGGCGCGCCGCGCTCACCGCTCAGATGAGCGTCGGTGACGAGACGGCACAGCTGGGCCCACCCCAGCCCCGGCGCGAGCCCCGACGCCGCACCGCGGGCGAGGACGGTGACGCGCGGGCTCCGCTCGTCCCGCGCCGGGCCACCCTTGGCGGGGGTACGCGCCCGCAGCACGCGCTCGGGCGCCAGCGCGAGGTCGACGCCGAGGATCGGCTCGAGGCCTGCGGCGGTGCACGCCTCGACGAACTTGACGCTGCCGTACAGACCGTCGCGGTCGGTGAGCGCGAGGCGTCCGTACCCGAGCTCGGCGGCGCGGGCGACGAGTGTCGCGGGTGGGGTCGTGCCGTACTGCAGCGAGTACGACGAGGCGACCCGAAGGTGCGTGAACTGCATGGTTCACCTCACCTGGACCGGGGTCATGCGCGAACCGACCGGCGCGAGCGGCGGGAGACCGGCGTGCTCGAGGACGATCTGCAGGAACGTCTCGGCCTGCCGCACGAGATCGTCGGCCTCTCGTGCGGCGGGCACGAGGATGCCTGCGCTCACGGCGCGGCTGCGGCGCCCGCTCTCGGTGAAGAACGCCGCCCATTCACCCAGCTCGGGCGCGTGCTGGGCGAGCGTCACCCACGCACTGCGCGGCTTGGAGCTGAGGCTGCGCGGCGCCTTCCACGCGAGCAACCCAGCAGCGGCGCGCAGCGCCGCGAGATGCGCCGCGACGTAGCGCTGCGAACTCGTCGAGACGGTGCAGGCCTCGACGAGGGTGTCGTGGGAACGCGCGACGAGGTCGAGCAGATCGGTGGAGCAGACGGCAGGGGCAGCGTTCGTCGAGGTGACCGACGTCGACGTGGTCGGGGCTGTGGTCAGGGTCGTCATGAGGCACTTCCTTCGTCGATGGGGCGGGAACGGGCGGTTCAGTCGATGAGCTCAGTCGGTGAGGGCGCGCAGCGACCAGCGCTCACCGTGGTGCACGAGGTGGAAGACCCCGCTCGAGGCGCGGCGCCCGGCCGTAGCCTCGACACGCCAGGTGCGTTGCTCGAGCCGGCGCTGGACGTCAGGGGCGCCCTGCTCGTCAGGTGTCGTGGGACGGGCCGGATCACGCCACCACGGCACCCGTTCACGCCAGGTGTCGAGCACCTGCGTCACCCGGTAGCGACGCCCGCGCCACTCGAAGACCACGGGCCTGCCGCACGCGTCGACCCCCATGGCGACGACGTCGTCGTACTCGCGCATCACACGACCTCCTCCTCGGTGGAGGGCAGAGCCCTCCCCACGAAAATCGAACTTCTGTTCGATGAGAAGAATGTACGACCGACGTCTGACAACCCCGTCAGGTCGCGGTTCCCACGCCGCTACGCGTAGGCTCACGGGTAGCCGATCTGGAAAAGGAAACGCACCGTGCCCGACTCTCTCGATGCGCCGCGCCTGCTCGAACGACTGCAGGAGACCCTCGATGCCGAGGTGAGCCATCAGCGCGACGTCCTCGCCCCCCTCGGCGGCCAGACCGACCTCATGCTCGACGCCGTCGCCACCCTCCTGCGCGGAGGCAAGCGTGTGCGTGCGTCGTTCCTGTACTGGGGTTACCGCGCCGCCGGTGGAGCCGACAGCGACGCCCTCGTGCGCTGCGCCGCGTCGATGGAGCTGTTCCAGGCCGCCGCGTTGCTGCACGACGACGTCATGGACGCGAGCGACACCCGACGCGGCATGCCCGCCGCGCACCGGGCGATGGCCGCCGCGCACCGCAGCCGCGGTCTCGACGGTGACGCCGACCGCTTCGGCGAGGCCGGCGCCATCCTGGCCGGCGACCTGTGCCTGACGTGGGCCGACGAGATGTACGCGACGAGCGGCCTGCCCGCCGACGAGGTCGCGCGCGGCCGCGCCGTCTTCGACCTCATGCGCACGCAGCTCATGGGCGGTCAGTTCCTCGACGTCCTCGAGGCCTCGACGCCCTGGGCGACGATGGGCACGCCCGAGCGCATCGCGCGTGCGCTGCGCGTCATCCGTTTCAAGAGCGCCAAGTACACGATGGAGCACCCCCTGCTCATCGGTGCGGCGAGCGCGGGCGCCTCCCCCGACGTCACGCAGGCCCTGTCGCAGTACGGTCTCGCGCTCGGTGAGGCCTACCAGCTGCGTGACGACCTGCTCGGCGTCTTCGGCGACCCGGCCCAGACGGGCAAGCCCGCCGGCGACGACCTGCGCGAGGGCAAGCGCACCGTCCTCGTCGCTCACCTGCTCGACGCCGCCGGTGACGAGCCGGAGGTCGGCACGTTCTTCGCCGAGCGTTTCGGCCACGACGACCTGCGCGAGGACGAGGTCGAACGCATTCGCGTGCTCGCTCGCGAATCAGGGGCCGTCGACGCCGTCGAAGCGCGCATCGCCGAGGGCGCTCAGCGCGCCCGCGCGGCGTTGGACGGCGTGCGCAGCCAGGTGCCGGCCGACGCCTACGCCGCGCTGGAGGCGTTCATCGAGTCGACGACGGCCCGCACGTTCTGACGCGGCAGCTCGCGATCAGAACGCGTCCTCCATGGCGCGCTTGCGCACCTCGGCCTTGCGGCCCGCGCGCAGCATGTCGATCGGTGCCCCGTCGATCGGGAGGGTCTCGTCCGGCGTGCACAGCCAGCGGATGGCCTCGTCGTCGTCGAACCCGCCGTCGTTGAGCACCGTGACGGTGCCCATGAGCGAGGCGAGCACGCCGCCGCCCTGGATGAAGGCGGCCGGCACCGCGACGACGTTGCGTTCCCCGACGCGGCTCGCGATGATCTCGCGGTCGGCGATCATCTGACGCACCTGGCGCAGCGACATGCCGAGCTCCTCGGCGAGGTCGGGCACGGTCAGCCAGTCGCCGACGAGGGTCTCGAGGTCAGGTGCGGTTGCGTCATTCACCCTCACAGGGTGCCAGAGACTCTCTCATCGGCGCACGTCGAGCGCGCCTCCACCAAAACGTCACAGCCGCGACCTAGCGTGGACACATGCCCGCCCTTCTCGCCCTGCCCGTCGCCGTCCACAGCGCCGCCCAGCCCGTGCACCACCAGCTGCGCGGCCCGCAGTCGCACGCCGAGACACCGACGTCACACCGCGCGAACGCCGCGAAGAAGCCGGTGCGCAGGATGGCGACGACGCGCGTGCGCGCCGGCGACACCGTCTACGGCATCGCGCGACGCATGCACTCCAGCGTCGCCGCCATCGTCAAGGCGAATCCCGGCATCGAGGTGCGCCGCCTGCTCCCCGGCACGACGCTGCGCGTCCCCGTCGCTACCTCCGCCGCGCACACGCCGTCACCCCACCCGGCAACGAAGCCCACCCGCTCGGCAACGAAACCCGCAGCCACGCCGCACCCGGGCCCCTCGACGCACGCCCCGAAGCCGAAGCACGTCGTCCGCTACGCCGGGACAGCGGCGGCGCGCGGCTATCCGGCGTCCCTCGTCGCCTCCGGTGACCGCCACCGCCGACAGCTCGCCGCGGCCGACCTGCCCGGGCAGGCGCAGATCCGCGCGATGATCACCTCGACCGCGAAGCGCTACGGCGTCAGCCCGAAGCTCGCCCTCGCGATCGGCTGGCAGGAATCGGGTCACCGGCAGAGCGCAGTCTCGGTCTGCGACGCCCTCGGCACGATGCAGGTCATGCCCACGACCGGGCAGTGGGCCGGCTCCATCGTGCATCGCCACCTCGACCTGCTCGACACGCAGGACAACATCACCGCAGGCATCGTGACGCTGCGCTTCCTCACCGAGCACGCGCACGATCAGAACGAGGCCATCGCCGCCTACTACCAAGGTCTTGGAGCAGTGCGCGCGCACGGCATGTACCCCGACACCCGCCGGTACGTCGCGAGCGTCAATACCCACATGAAACGCTTCTCCTGACACGGGCGTGCACAGCCGACGCACACGCGGAGCCGCCTAGACTGCGCTCGTGGAGCCGATCCAAGCCGACCCCCTCATCGGGCAGCTGATCGAACGCCGCTATCAGGTGAGAAGCCACCTGGCCGACGGCGGGATGGGGCGCGTCTACGTCGCGCACGACACACGCCTCGAGCGCGACGTCGCGTTCAAGGTGCTGCGCGCCGACCTCGCACGCGACCCCGCCTTCGTCACCCGCTTCCAGCGCGAGGCGCGCGCCGCCGCACGGCTCAGCCACCCGCACGTCGTCGCCGTCCACGACCAGGGGCGCGACGGTGACGTCGTGTTCCTCGCGATGGAACTCGTCGACGGCGTCACGATGCGCGACGTCATCAACCGTGGCGGACGCCCCACCGGCGAGCTGCTCGCACTGTTCGAGCAGGTGCTCGACGGGCTCGGCGCCGCCCATCACGCGGGCCTCGTCCACCGCGACATCAAGCCCGAGAACATCCTCATCAGCTCGCGCGGGGTCGTGAAGATCGCCGATTTCGGTCTGGCGCGCGCCGTCTCGTCGGCGCGCTCGTCCGTGAGCGCCGACAACGAGATGCTCATCGGCACCGCCTCCTACCTCGCGCCCGAGCAGGTGGAACCCGTCCGATTCGGCCACTCCGGTCCGCGCGGCGACGTCTACGCCTCCGCCCTCGTCCTCGCCGAGATGTTGACGGGACGTCGCTCGTTCGATGGCGACTCCCCCGTCCAGGTCGCCTACCGCCACGTCCACGAAGCGCCGCATCCACCCTCGAGCGCTGACGCGTCCCTGGCCCCCCTCGACGCCTGGTTCACCCGCGCGACGAGCAAGATGCCCGCCGATCGTCCGGCCGACGCCACCGCCTCCGCCCACGAACTGCACGCCGCGCGCGCCCGGCTGACGCCCGAGGCCCTGGGGCACCCCGCCCCGCCGGCCGCCCACGTCACCGTGCCAACCGCCCAGCTCGACGTGCCGGCCGCCTCGCCGGAGGCCTATCGCGTCGAGGGCACGATCGCTCCTGGTGCCATCCCAGCCACCGGCCAGGACGGCGGCAGGCCGACCGGGGCCCCGACCGGCCCACAGGGTGCTGACGAAGGCCGGAACGCGGCGCTGCGCCCTGCCCACACGCACGTCATCCCGGCGACGACCACCCAGACGCTCGGCGCGACACCCGCGGGCGGCCCGCGCCGTCGTCGTCGCTGGCCGTGGGTCGCCGCAGCCGCGACGGCGATCGCTGCCGGCGGCCTCGCGCTCGCCCTGACGGTGGGGCCGCTGACGTCGACCGACATCCCCGAGGTAAAAGCTCGACCTCAGGGTGAGGCCATTTCGACCCTCCGTTCCGCCGGATTCGACACGCGCGTCACGCTGGCTGATTCCGACTCCGTCCCGGCCGGCCGCGTCATCTCGACCTCACCCGAGCAGGGCTCGAGCCATCGTCGCGGCACCGACGTCACCCTCGTCGTGAGCAACGGACCGAGGATGGTCGACGTCCCCGCCGTGGCCGGCCTGCAGCGCGACAAGGCTGAAGCCAAACTCAAGAGTGAGGGTTTTGGCCACGTGACGCACACCGAACGGCACGACGTCCGTGAGGCGGGAACGGTACTGTCGGTCTCTCCCGCGGCGGGCGCCCACATCCGTCACGACACCACCGTCACCCTCGTCGTCAGCTCGGGGCCGGAGGAGTTCCACCTGCCCGACGTGGCGAAGCAGGCGCAGGAGAACGCGACGACGACGCTGCAGGAGCGCGGCCTGACGGTCACGACGCGCGAGGAGTTCTCCCCCGACGTCCCTTCCGGCTCGGTCATCGGCACCGACCCGACGAGCGGAACCCAGGTGAAGACGGGTGACACGATCACGCTGCGCGTCTCGAAGGGCGTCGAGATGGCCGACGTGCCCGACGTCACCGGAATGAAGGCCGCCGAGGCCCGTTCTCGCCTCGAGGACGCGGGCTTCCACGTCGACGGGGCGTCCTGGCTCGACGAGCTGCTCAGCTCCACCGTCAGCTCGCAGACCCCGTCGGGCGGCTCGCGCACCCCCAAGGGGAGCAGCGTCACCCTGAGCTTCTGACGGCGCACCATCGGAACATACGACGATGCCCGCCCACCATGAGGCGAGCGGGCATCGTCGTCAGTTCGACACGGACGTCACTGCGCGCGAGCGCTCAGCATCTCCGCGACGAGGTAGGCCAGTTCGAGGCTCTGCTGGTGGTTGAGACGCGGGTCGCAGGCCGACTCGTACCGGCTCTCCAGATCCTCGTCACGCACCTCGACGCTGCCGCCGAGGCACTCGGTCACGTCGTTGCCCGTCAGCTCGACGTGCAGGCCACCCGGGACGGTGCCCGCCGCCTCGTGAACCTCGAAGAAGCCGCGCACCTCGTCGACGATGTCGTCGAGACGACGCGTCTTGAAACCGCTCGCGGATTCGAACGTGTTGCCGTGCATCGGGTCGGTGATCCACACCGGCGCCGCGCCCTCGGCCTTGAGTCGCTCGACGATGGGCGGCAGCGCCTCACGGATCGTGCCCGCGCCCATGCGCGTGATGAACGTCAGACGGCCGGGCTCACGCTCGGGGTCGATCTTGTCGATGATGCGCAGCAGGTCGTCCGGGTCGGCCTTCGGCCCGACCTTCATGCCCACCGGGTTCGACACGCGGGAGACGAAGTCGATGTGCGCACCGTCGATCTCGCGCGTGCGCTCACCGACCCACAGCATGTGCCCGGACGTCGCGTACGGGCGGCCCGAACGCGAGTCGACGCGCGTCAGCGGACGCTCGTAGTCGAGCAGCAGCGCCTCGTGGCTCGAGAAGAAGTCGACGGCGCGCAGGGCGTCGAAGTCGACCCCGCAGGCGGCCATGAACCGCATCGCGCGGTCGATGTCCTTCGCCGTCTTCTCGTAGCGCGCGTTGGCGGCGTTGGCGATGAAGCCCTTGTTCCAGTCGTGGACGTTGCGCAGGTCGGCGAAACCGCCCTGGGTGAACGCGCGCACGAGGTTGAGCGTCGCCGCACTCGTGTTGTAGGCCTGCAGCAGTCGCTCGGGGTCGGGGCGACGCGCCTCGGGCGTGAACGCGAAATCGTTGACCATGTCACCGCGGTAGGCAGGCAGAGTGACGTCGCCGCGCGTCTCGGTGTCCTTCGAGCGCGGCTTGGCGAACTGCCCGGCGATGCGGCCGAGCTTCACGACGGGCGTGCTCGCGCCGTACGTCAGCACCGCAGCCATCTGCAGGATCGTCTTGACGCGGTCACGGATGTTGTCGGCCGTCGCCGAGGCGAACATCTCGGCGCAGTCACCGCCCTGCAGGACGAACGCCTCACCGCGCGACGCTGCAGCGAGGCGGGTGCGCAGATCGTCGCACTCGCCCGCGAAGACGAGCGGCGGATAGGTGGCCAACGTCTCGCGCACGCGCTCCAACGAACCGTCATCCGGCCACGACGGCTGCTGCTTGGCAGGCAACTGCGGCCACTCGAGACCCACGGGACGCGTGGGCACGGACGGGGTGTTCTGCGTTTCGGGCGTGGTACTCACCCGAGCGAGCCTAGGCGTCGAAGCACGATGGCGCACATCGGCCCTGACTGTGAGACATCACGGGCGACGTGCGAGCCGGACTCGCGGGCGGCGATGCCAGGTCGACGCCCCGGCCCGAGAGCCCAGGGCGACGCCCGGTACAGCGTCGGCGATCGTCAGCCGGCGTCGCGAGCGCCGTGCGCGTCGCCGTCGGTGCCGTCGGTCGTGATGGATTCGACGCGCTCGACAGATTCGACACGCTCGACGGACACGGACGTCTCGCCGTCATCGATCGTGAAGGCGTCATGAGCCGGGGCGTCATGAGCGGCGTCGTGGACCGCGATGTCCTCGACGTCGGCCGTGACGTCGGCTGCCTCGCCGGCGGGCGCGTCGTTGTTCTTGATGTCCTTGCCGTCCTTGTCCGAGCCCTTGCGCGGCAGGCGGGCGGCAGCGTCTTCGAGGGCCGCGGTGGCGCTGCCCTGGATCTCCTTGGCCACCTGCACGGCGCCCTCACCGAGGGAGCGGGCACGCTCGCCGACCGACTTCTTGCGCGACGCGGCGTACTCATCAACGTACTCCTGGCCGGACAGCAGCATCAGTTCATACATGATCTCGTCGGTGATGGAGCGCAGCACGAAACGGTCGGAGCCCATGCCGTCGAAGCGCGAGAAGTCGAGCGGCGCGCCGAAGCGCACGTGCGGCTGCGCGTAACGGCCGAACTTCTCGCCGGGAGGTGCGACGGTGTCGGTGTCCATGACGGCGACCGGGATGACGGGCACGCCACTCTCGAGCGCGAGACGCGCGATACCGGTCTTGCCCTTGTAGAGACGGCCGTCGGGCGAGCGCGTGCCCTCGGGGAAGATGCCGAACAGCTCACCGGCGGCGAGGATGCGCTTGCCGGTCGCGAGCGCACCGGCCGCGGCGGAACCGCTCGTGCGATCGATCGGCACCTGACCCGTGCCGGAGAAGAAGCCCTTCTGCAGACGCCCCTTGACGCCGGGCGTCGTGAAGTACTCCGACTTCGCGACGAACGTGACGCGGCGTTCGACGACGAGCGGGACGAACAGCCAGTCCGAATAGGAGAGGTGGTTGATCGCCAGGATCGCCGGGCCGGCGTCGGGAATGTGCTCGAGGCCCTCGACCGTCGGGCGGAAGACCGTTCGAAGCGCAGGCCCGACGAGAACCCTCTTGAGAAGCCAGTAGAGCACGGGAAGTCTTCCTCTCGGGGTGCAGGACGGCTTCACTCTACTGGGTCACACCGGCCTGCACATGCCGCCACGGCGACGCAGCGTGCCAGGATGAGCACATGCGAACCCGGCCCCGCACCTGCCCACCGACGTCCGCGCCCGGGCGGGCCACCTCGCGCATCGGCGAGGCGCTGCGATGAGCACCGAGCCCCGCGACCGCGACTGGGACGCCGAGTTCGCCCAGATCACCCGGCATCTCGACCTCGACGCAGCGTCGGAATCCGCGACGCGCCGCGGCGCCCACCGGGATCTCTTCGAGCCCACATCCGACGAGACCACGCCCATGACGCCCGCCTCGCCGGCCCCGGCCGACGACGGTCCTGTACCCGGCTTCCGGCCGCAGTGGCGCATGCCGGACGAGCAGCCATGGGTGATGACGCCGCCGCCTCACGGGCAGGCTGAGAGCGCTGCAGGTCAACACGACCACGACGATCTCGATGACCTGGACGAGGAACCCTTCGTCCCGCCTGAGCCCGCACCGTTCGAGACCGGTGACCCGGCGAGCGTCATCATGCTC
The DNA here is from genome assembly GCF_017565385.1 of Dermacoccus sp. NHGro5. Classification (NCBI taxonomy): domain Bacteria; kingdom Bacillati; phylum Actinomycetota; class Actinomycetes; order Micrococcales; family Dermacoccaceae; genus Dermacoccus; species Dermacoccus sp. NHGro5. Next base: position 86,212 of record NZ_JAGEKQ010000019.1, read on the forward strand.
GCCTGCTTCGTCCTCGGGCCGGTGTGGCTGCTGTACCTCACCCTGTTCGATCGTGAGGCGGCCACGCTGTGGTGGCTCGTCGCGGCGGGGCTGCTCGTCGGCGGCTTCGCCCTCGCCGTCGCGAGGCAGCCGAAGAACCGCGACGAGCACGACGATGACGACGACGGCGCCCGCGTCTGAGCCTCTACGACTGCCGGCCCGAGCGGCCTCGTCCGATCCCCCGGGCCCTCCCAGCGGACGTCAGTCGGTCGTCAGTTCGACGTCACCGTGACGTCGACGACGAGCGGGCGGTGATCGGTCGCGACCGTCATGTCGTGTTCCACGGCGCTCATGTCGACCGTCTCCAGCGTCAGCGACGGCGAGGCGTAGACAAAGTCGATGCGCTTGTGCGGTTCGGCGGCGTTGAACGTGTTGATGCGCGGCCCCGCGTCGACGAGCCCGTGTGCCTTGAACTCCCGCCCCGCGGGCCCGTTCTCGAGCTCGTTGAAGTCGCCGGCGATCGCCCACGGCACGTCGCCCGGCAGGTTCGGGTCGGCGATGAGCTCACGCGCGTGCCCGGCGCGCATCGAGCTGTAGAGCGACAGATGCGTGCTGATCGCGAGCCACTTCGCCTCGCCGGGCAGGCACACCTCGGCCCATGCGTAACCGCGCGGCTCCTGCGGACGCGGCACGGTGTAGAGGCCGTGGCCGCTCGCGGCGACGTCGAGGCGCGGCGCCGTCACGATCGCGGTGCTCATGCGGTGACGGTTGCCGCCGCCCCACACGAGCCCGACGGATTCGGCGAACTCGGCGATGCGATGGTCGGAGAACGGATGGCGCGGCATCTCCTGCAGGCACAGCACGTCGGGCGCGGCGTGCCGGATGACGCGCAGCAGGGCCGCACGGTCGTCCTTGAGGCCGCGCACGTTGTACGACATGAGACGGGTGGTCATGCGATGTCCTCCTCGACGGCGCTGCGCGCCAGGTCGGCCGCGCCGATGAGCCCGGCCTCGTTGCCGAGCTGCGCCTGCACGATTCGTGCCTCCGGGCGGTACCCGCGCCCCGGCAGCTGCTTGCGGAAGGCCTCGCGCGCCGGCTTCAACAGCATCTCGCCGGCTGCCGACACGCCGCCGCCGATGACGAACGCGCCCGGGTCGAACGCACTCGCGAGGTTCGCGAGGCCGGTGCCGAGCCACGAACCGATCTCGGCGAGCAGTTCGGCCGCCGTCGCGTCCCCTGCAGCCGCGGCCTGGGTGATCATGGGCCCGGTCAGCTTCGTCAGGTCGCCGCCGATCTCGGCCTCGATGTCGTGCGCCATCGGCGACTGCGCCGCGAGCAGCGAGCGCGCCTCGCGCACGAGCGCGTTACCGCTGGCGTACTGCTCCCAGCAGCCGCGGTTGCCGCACTCACAACGGATGCCGCCGGGCACGACCTGCATGTGGCCGAACTCGCCCGCGATGCCGTACCGGCCGCGCTGCATCACCCCGTCGACGAGGATCGCGCCGCCGATGCCGGTGCCGAGGTTGACCATGATGACGTGGCTCTCCCCCGCCACCGCGCCGAAACGCCACTCCGCCCAGCACGCGGTGTTGGCGTCGTTGTCGACGAAGACGGGGAACGCGCAACGGGCGCGCAGGTTCTCGCGCAACGGCTCGTTGCGCCACGACAGATGCGGCGCGAAGACGACGGTCGAGCGGTCGGCGCCGACGAATCCCGCCGCGCCGATGCCGATGGCGCTGACCTCGCCGAGGTCGTCGCGTTCGGCGGCATCCTGCAGTTCATCGACGACGCTGACGAGTAGGTCCTCGACGACGGCGGCCTTCGTCGAGCGGTGCGGCGTGTCGCGGCGAGCGCGCGCGATGACGGTGCCGCGCTCGTCGACGAGGCCGCCCGCGACCTTCGTGCCGCCGATGTCGATTCCGATGGCGAGACTCATGCACGCCCCCTCTCTGCGAGCGCTGCGGCGCCGATGACGCCGGCGTCGTTGCCCAGTTGTGCGACGACGAAACGCGGCGACGGACGGTGCCCGCCGCCCGTCAGCTCGTCGGCGAAGTGGATGCGAGCCGATTCCAGGACGAGGTCGCCCGCCTCCGCGAGCCCCCCGCCGATGACGAAAACGGCCGGGTCGAGCACGGCCGCGAGTGACGCGCAGCCCTCGCCGACCCAACGGCCGATCTTGCTCAGCAGCGCCAGGGCTGCCGCGTCGCCCTCTTGTGCCGCTGCCGTGACGTGCGCGCCGCGCAACGCCTCCGGATCGCCCGCGCAGGCTTCGCGAAGCCGCGCGGCCTCGGTCGCGCCCGAAGCAACGAGATCGCGCGCCTCACGCACGAGCGCGGACCCGGAGGCGTACACCTCGAAACAACCGCGATTGCCGCAACCGCACAGGTGACCGCCCGGCACGACACGCATGTGCCCGATCTCGGCGGCGATGCCGTGGCTGCCGCGCATGAGTTCGCCGTCGAGGACGATGCCGCCGCCGACACCGGTGCCCAGCGTCACCATGACCATGTCGTCGACGTCCGCGCCGCCACCGTGGAGGAACTCGCCGTAGGCGGCCGCGTTCGCGTCGTTCTCGATGACGACGGCGTGCCCCGTCGCTTCTTCGAGGCGTGCGCGCAGCGGCTCGTGCCGCCAGGCGATGTTGGGGGCGAACAGGACGTTCGCGCCCTGCTTGTCGATGTATCCGGCGCACGCGACCCCCACCTTGGGCGCCTCGACGCCCTCGGCACGCGCCGCGGCGCCCAGCTCGTCGATGAGTTCGACGGTGGCGGCCACGATGGCGTCGGGCTCCTGCGCGGGCGTGTCGCGGCGCGCGCGGCGCACGATGGTGCCGCCGGAGTCGACGAGGCCCCCGGCGATCTTCGTTCCACCGATGTCGATGCCGATGCTGAGTGTCACGCTCGTTCCTCACTGCTCGCGGACGGCGACGGCGCATGGGCCGTCACGATCATCCTGACGGGGCGGGGCGCCGAGCCCAAATCGGGTGGCGCCCCGGTGGCGGGGCCGTACATGCGGCGCCTCAGGCGGTGGCGTTCGCCCCACCGTGATCGAGATCCGGCGCCTCGGCGTGCGCCTTCAACGCATCGAGGGCCGCGGTGATGATCTGCGTCTCGACCTTCCGGCGCAACGCCGTGTGCAGCGGAAAGCCGGGCCGTGCGTGCAGGGCATACGCGACGTCGGTGGCGTCGCCGTCAGCACGCAGGTCGTAGTGGCCTTGCATCGCCTCGATGTGCTGCGCCTCGACGAGTTGCCACGCCACCCGTGCGCGGTCGGCGCGACGAGCCACCGTGTACGCGAGCGTCACGACGTCCTTGAACGGGCCGGAGGCGAACGTCAGCTGTGCCTGGTCGACGTCGCCGGAGGGCGTTCGACTCAGCACGACGGCTCGCGCGACGTCCTTCGACCACTGCGGGTAGGCCGGCAGGTCGAGCACCACGTCGAGCACCCGAGCGCAGCTCGCCTCGATCCGGATGCGGCCCTCGCTGAGGGCGTCGCTGTTCGTCGTCATGACACCGAGGGTATGCGCCGAGCGGCGGCAGGGTCGTAAGGTACGCATGACGACGGGCCTCACCGACCGCCGCCACCGACCCAGTACCGACCCAGCGAGGATCCGCAATGCGTGAAGTGAGCACGAAGCTGCTCGTGCCGTTCGACGAGGAGCTCGCGCTTCCGCACATCGTGGTGCGCAACGCGTCCGAGGATCCGCGAGGCATCGGTTACGCCCGGCGTGAGGGCGCGACGTGGGCCGGGGTGACACACGAGGAATTCCTCGCGCAGGTCGAGACGCTCGCCAAGGGGTTCATGGCGGCGGGCGTCGAAGCGGGTGACCGCGTCGCGCTCATGAGCACGACCCGCTACGAGTGGACGCTCACCGACCTCGCGCTGCTGACGTGCGGCGCTGTCGTCGTGCCGATCTACGAGACGTCCTCGAGCGACCAGGTCGCCTGGATCCTCGCCGATTCCGAGGCCGTCGCCGTCGTCGTCGAGAACCAGGAGATGGCGCTCACCGTCTCGCAGGTACGCGAGCGCTGCCCCCATCTGCGCGACGTCTGGCAGATCGACGCCGGCCACCTCGACGAACTGCTCGAGGGTGCCCCGGAGGTCAGTGACGCGCAGATGCGTGCGCGCCGCGACGCCGTCGACGCCGACCACGTCGCAACGATCATCTACACCTCGGGCACGACCGGCCTGCCGAAGGGATGCGTGCTGACGCACGGCAACTTCGTGTCGTTGTCGCAGAACTGCCTCGCGCTGATGGACGACCTCGTCAACGGCGGTGAGGAGAACAACGGCACCCTGCTGTTCCTGCCGCTCGCCCACGTCTTCGCCCGCCTCATCCAGTTCGTCGCGATCGCCTCACGCACACGCCTCGCCCACACGACGATCGGGACGCTCGTCGACGACCTCGGCACGTACGCGCCGTCGTACCTGCTCGGCGTGCCGCGCGTGTTCGAGAAGGTCTACAACTCCGCCGAGCAGCGCGCGCAGGGCGACGGCCGCGGCAAGATCTTCGCCGCCGCCGCCGACACCGCGATCGCCTACAGCGAGGCGACGAACGCCGGACGCCGCGCGCCGCTCACCCTGCGCGTCAAGCACACCGTGTTCGATCGACTGGTCTACGCGAAGCTGCGCTCGGCGTTCGGCGGTCATCTGCGCTACTCCATCTCCGGGGGCGCTCCCCTGTCGGCCCGGTTGGCGCACTTCTACAACGGCATCGGCCTGCCCGTTCTCGAGGGATACGGACTCACCGAGACGACGGCTCCCGCCTGCGTCAACCCGCCGAAGGCGCTGCGCATCGGCACCGTCGGCCCCGCCTGCCCCGGCGTCGGCCTGCGGATCGACGACGACGGCGAGATCCTCGTCAAGGGCATCAACGTCTTCCGCGAGTACTTGCACAACCCCGAGGCCACCGACGAGGCGAAGATCGACGGCTGGTTCCGCACCGGCGACCTCGGTGAACTGGACGCCGACGGCTACCTGACGATCACGGGGCGCAAGAAGGACATCCTCGTGACGGCGGGCGGCAAGAACGTCAGCCCCGCCAAGCTGGAGGATTCCCTGCGCTCGCACCCCCTCATCGCAGAAGCCGTCGTCGTGGGCGACGCCAAACCGTTCATCGCGGCGCTGCTGTGCCTCGACGAGGAGATGCTGCCCGGCTGGGCGAGCGCGCACGGCATCACCGACCTGGACCCCGCAGACGCAGCACAGGATCAGCGGGTACTCGACGAACTGCAGAAGGCCGTCGACCAGGCCAACACCCTCGTCTCCCGCGCCGAGTCGATCCGCGCCTTCCGGGTGCTGACCACGCCTCTGACTCAGGAATCCGGGCACCTGACGCCGTCGCTCAAGGTCAAGCGCAACGTCGTGCTCGACGACTACGCCGACGTCATCGACTCGATCTACTCCTCTCCCCGCACCTGAGACAGCTCACGCCGCCTCGTCGCCGTCGTCACCCCTCACCGGAGCCGACCTGACAGCCAGGTGGTGAAGCTCTCTCGACCCGCGACGAGTGGCGCCGCGCCTGCGGTCGCGTCACGCGGTCGGGCGCGCACTAGGGCGACGACCCGTGCGGTGCCTGCACCATCGGCGAGATACGTGACGTAGGCGTGCGCCCATTCGTATCCGAGCTCGGTGCCCACCTGCTCCTGCGGGGGCGGTGAATCCCCGATCTTCTTCTGCGGCGCCGCTTGGGCGAGCGTCGGCCAGCGGCTGCGTTCAGGCACCGACACGAGAGGTGCGGCCGTCCACTCGGCGGCTCCCTCCTTCAGCCACCACTGCGTCGCGTCCGCGCCGAACTGCCCGAGCCACAGATGCGTCAGCTCGTGCGCGAGAACGACCCGGCGGCCGCCCTCCGTCAGCGACGAGGCGACAGAGGGCGCGAGGAACACACCCTGCCTCGTGGTGACGCCCGCGGTGTCGGCGTCCAACCCGTCGGCACTCGCCGCGAACTCCGCGTCGTCCCGGCAGAGCGTCACCCGCAGATCACCTTCGAGACCCGCCGGCCGCGTGGTGCCCCACACCTCAGCGATCCGGTGCGCGGCCGCCTCGACGCGCGCGCGCCACTGCGCCGAGGCATCGTCCCCGGCCCCTGATGGCGAGGACGCGCCTTCGTCGAGCGCGTTCGGCAACCGCAGCACCACGCGCCCGAGGACGGTGTCGATCGTGAGGCTGGAGACCCCGCCATCGGTTCCGCCACTTGCCTCGGCTGACGACGACGTGCCCCCGGGTCGGCGCTCGCACCCTGCGAGCCCCAGGATCGCCCCCGCGGGCGCGATGACGCCTCCCAGGACGAAGTGGCGTCTCGACAGCATGGCGCAAGCGTAGGAGGTTCTCACACGGCGGCGCGCAGACCGGCGAACGGAGCGCTCTCCAGCAGCGCTGACGCCGCGTCCTCATCACCGACGAGACCGGCGCTGCAGAGCATGTCGAGAACACGGTGGTCCTCCTCCTCCCAGACGGGGCCGCTGGTGACGGCGGGCATGTCCAGGAACGTCTTCATGACGCACGTGTCGCACGCACGACCTCGTGCCGGGCACGAATCACAGGTGATGAGCATGACGCCTCCTCGAAGCGCTGATCGGTCGATTCCCCAACGGGTCTCGATGTGTTTCGCACGCTAGGTTCGAGCACCGACAACCCCGCCGTCCCGGGCGATTCGGGGGTCATCGACACGTTCGTCGCGGTCGAAGATCGCCCGCGTCCGACCTCCGCGACCGCCCGTCGCGGCGCGCCTCGTCCCCGCCGCGCCGCCTGCCCGTCCCCACCCCCTTGAAAGGCACCGGCCACCGCCTCATCCGGGGGTTGTCACCACCGCCGTCTAGCGTTCGCGACATGGTGACGAACACGCAGACGAATCCGACCGCGGTGCAGGGCTGCCTCGACGATCTCGGCACCCCGTTGCACGACGTCACCTTCGTCATCGTCGACCTCGAGACCGCCGGGGGTCGCCCGGGCGCGCAGGGCATCACGGAGATCGGCGCCGTCAAGGTCCGTGGCGGCGAGGTGCTCGGCGAGTTCGCCACCCTCGTCGACCCCGGCTGCGCGATCCCACCGCAGATCCAGCGGCTCACCGGCATCACGACGGCGATGGTGCACGACGCGCCGAAGCTGGCATCGGTGCTGCCCGCATTCTTCGAGTTCCTCGGGCCCGACGCCGTCCTCGTCGCCCACAACGCACCCTTCGACGTCGGCTTCCTCACGGCGGCCGCACGGGATCTCGAGGTCCCGTGGCCCGCTCCTGCGGTCGTCGACACGGTCAAGCTCGCCCGCGCCCTCGTGCCGCGCGACGAGGTCCGCAATCACCGCCTCGGCACGCTCGCGGCCCACTTCGGCGCAAGTGTCAACCCGAATCACCGCGCCCTCGCTGACGCCCAGGCCACCGTCGACGTCCTGCACGCCCTGCTCTCGCGAGCCGGCAGTCTCGGCGTCACCTCGCGTGAGGAACTGCTCTCCTTCAGCGCGAAGGTGCCGGCGGCGCGGCGCCGCAAGGCCACCCTGGCCGACGGCCTGCCCGCCGAGCCCGGCGTCTACGTCTTCGAGAACGAGGACGGAAAGCCGCTGTACGTCGGCACGTCCGGCAACCTCCGCACCCGCGTGCGTTCGTACTTCACCGCGTCGGAGAAGCGTCGCGAGATGGGGCTCATGGTCGATCTCGCCGCCCGCGTGACGCCCATCCCCTGCGCGACGGCGCTCGAGGCACACGTGCGTGAGATCCGGCTCATCGCCGAGCATCGGCCACGGTTCAACCGACGCTCGAGCCGGCCGGAGAAGATCGCATGGCTCAAGATCACCGACGAGAAGTTCCCGCGCCTGTCCGTCGTGCGCGAGCAGCGAGCCGACGAGGCGACGTACCTCGGCCCGTTCCGCACGATGGTCGCCGCGCGGCTCGCCCGCGATGCGGTGCACGACGTCCGCCGCATTCGCCAGTGCACCACGCCCATCCGCGCCAAGGGCGGCACGGCGTGCGTCCTGGCGGAGATGGATCGGTGCGATGCGCCCTGTATCGGAGGCATCACCCAGCGCGATTACCTCGACCTCGTGTCGAGGTTGAGGCAGGAACTGCTCAACGAGCCCGGGTCCATCGTCAATGACGTCGAGGCGCGCCTGGCCCGCCTCGCGGGGCAGGAACGCTTCGAGGAGGCCCGCGCTGGGCGCGACGCCCTCATCGAGCTCCTGCGTGGGCTCGACCGTCACCAGCGCCGGGCACCCATCGTCAACAATCCGCATCTCATGGCGGCACGGCCACGTCGGGGCGGCGGCTGGGAGTTCGCCGTCATCCGACACGGTCGGCTCGCGGCGAGCGGTGCCTCACGACCCGGTCAGGATCCACGGCTGACGATCGAGGCCTTGCGGGCGACGGCCGAGGCCGTCGCGACCCCGCCTGCACACCGTTCCGCAGCGCTTGAGGAGGAGACGGAGGTGCTCCTGCGCTGGATCGCGCGCGCAGGCACCCGCATCGTCGAGACGGACGCGCCGTGGGTCAGCCCGCGGGATGCCGCGACACGCTACCTCGACGATCTCGATCCCGTCGTCCGCCGCGCGCACGAAGCGGCAGCCGTCGAATCCGGCGTGCTCGCGCATCCCGGACAGGGGCGGGCGACGACCCGTCAGTCGTCGAGCCCCAGATCGAACCCCGCGTCGAGATCGCGTTGGGAGTAGGTGCGAAAGGCCAGGTGCGTGTCGGTCTCGAGCACGCCGTCGACCTTGTTGATGCTTCCGGAGATCACCTCGGCGAGTTGCTCGTACGCCGTGACGCGCACCATCGCGATGAGGTCGACGCCTCCGGTCACCGAGTAGACCTCCATCACCCCGGGCACGTCGGCGACGTGCTGGGCCACCTCGGGGATGCGTGCGACGTCCGCCTTGATGAGGACGATGGCGGTGATCATCGGGTCTCCTTCATGAGGGGCTCGGAATCGGCGTCTACGGCACTCGAACCGTGGATCCAGACGTCGAGGGTGCGTTGCGCGGCGCTGGAATCGACGGCCTCGGCAGCGCGCGTCATGCCCGCACGGATGCCGGACGCGAGGTCGTCCGCGCCACCGAAGAGGCTGCCGCGCTCGTACTGGGCGACGAGTGCGAGAGCCGCGCCGGCGTTAAGCAGGACGGCGTCGCGCACGGGCCCGCGCTTCCCGGCGAGGACGTCACGGACGACCTGAGCGTTGAACGACGCGTCTCCGCCGCGCAGCGCCTCGATCGGGGCTGGCGACAGCCCGACCTGCTCGGGCGAGATGCTCTCTTCGATGACCTCGCCGTCGTGCACCCACCACAGGCTCGACGTCGTCGCCAGGGTGAGCTCGTCGAGGCCGTCGTCACCCCGGAAGACCGCCGCATCGGCGCCGCGTTGCGCGAAGACGCCAGCCATGACCGGTGCCATCCTACGGTTCGCGCAACCCACAGCAGCGATGGCTGGGCGCGCCGGATTGGTCAGGGGGCCGAGGAAGTTGAACGCGGTCGGGACGGCGAGCTCCCGCCGCGTCGCGGCGGCGTGCCGCATGGCGGGGTGGAAGCTCTGGGCGAACAGGAACGTCATCGGGGCATGCGTCACGTCTTGCTGCAGCTCGTCGACGTCCGCGCTCAGGTCGACCCCGAGCGCTTCGAGAACGTCAGCCGTCCCGGTCGAGCTCGAGCTGGCTCGGTTGCCGTGCTTGGCCACCTTGACCCCGGCACCGGCGCACACGAGCGCGGCCATCGTCGAGATGTTGACGGTGTGTGCCATGTCGCCGCCCGTGCCGACGATGTCGAGGGCCGGCACGTCGAGCCTGAACGGCCGGGCGTGCTCGACCATGACGTCGGCGAGCCCCCGCAGCTCCTCCACCGTCTCGCCCTTGCTGTGCAGTGCGACGAGGAACGCCGCGAGCGGAACGGGGGCGACCTCCCCGTTCATCACGGCCGTCATCGCGGCGTGGGTCTGCTCTGGCGTCAGGTCCTCCCCACGCATGAGCTGGGCCACGAGGCTCGGCCACTTCATGACGGATCTCCTTGCACGTCGTTCGTCGTACCACCACCCTAAGCGGCGCCGTGACCGTGCGACAGGCGCGTCCACCGACGTCCCGCGTCACCGTGCTAGGCGCTGACGTGCGGGGTTGCAACCGCGTCAACACACACAGGAAGAACACCCTTCAACACCCAGCGAGCACACAGAGCAGATAACGAATATGTGTCCAATTGGGGGGCCGCTGTCATGATCGCTGCCAGGGCAGGACATAATGTCCGGGTGGCGACCGCAACTACAGCTCAGACGAGCGAACACGGCATCCCCGCCGGGCACGCACCGGCGACCCGACCCAACCTGACTGCCGTAGGCACGATGGTGTGGCTCGGGAGCGAACTCATGTTCTTTGCCGGATTGTTCGCGATGTATTTCACGATCCGCTCCGTGGCAGGCGACCTGTGGCACGAACGCACGTCGCACCTGAACGTGACGCTGGCGGCCATCAACACGACGATCCTCGTGATCTCGTCCGTGTGGTGCCAGCTCGGCGTGTTCAAGGCGGAGCACGGCATCCCCCACCGCACGGGCAAGCTGCTCGAGGTCGGCAAGTGGGGAATGCGTGAGTGGTACTCCCTCACCTACCTGTTCGGCGCGATCTTCGTCTCCGGCCAGATCATGGAGTACGCCACGCTGCACGAGGAGGGCATCTCCCTCGACAGCGACGCCTACGGCTCGATGTTCTACATCACGACCGGCTTCCATGGCATCCACGTGACCTGTGGCCTTCTCGCGTTCCTGCTCATCATCGGACGCACGTTCACCTCGCGCACCTACAGCCACCACCAGGCCACGGGCGCGATCGTGACGTCCTACTACTGGCACTTCGTGGACGTCGTGTGGATCGCGTTGTTCGCTGCCATCTACCTCCTCAAGTGATGCGCGACACCACTAGCAGAACCCGAACCCTGACTCCCCCGACCGCCGACAGGATGTCCTTGTGAGCACTCTCGCCGCCCGCCGCCGACACCCGGCCTCCCTGTTCGTCGTCCTGCTGCTGGCCCTGGTCGTCACCGGTGGCCTGTACGCAGCCTTCGCGCCGAAGAGCGCCAAGGCCGAGACGACGTCCGCCAGTGACGTCAACGCTGGCAAGCAGCTGTTCCTCGCGAACTGCTCGACCTGCCACGGCACGAACGCCACCGGCACGTCCGCCGGCCCCTCCCTCGTGGGCGTCGGCGCTGCCGCCGTCGACTTCCAGGTGGGCACCGGCCGCATGCCGCTCGCCGCGCCAAACACGCAGGCGCAGCGCAACACGAAGCAGTTCAGCGACAAGGAGATCGCCCAGATGGCCGCCTACGTGGCCTCGCTCGGCACCGGTCCCAACGTCCCCGAGAAGCAGTACACGACCCCGGGTGGCAACTCGGCCAAGGGTGGCGAACTGTTCCGCGTCAACTGCGCCATGTGCCACAACTTCGCCGGCTCGGGTGGCGCGCTGACGCGAGGCAAGTACGCGCCGCCGCTGACGTCCGTCTCGGGCAAGCACATCTACGAGGCCATGCAGACGGGCCCGCAGTCCATGCCGGTGTTCAACGACACGAACCTGTCGCCGCAGGACAAGAAGGACATCATCACCTACCTCAAGGACATCGAGAAGCAGCCTGCGCAGGGTGGTCACACCCTGGGCAACCTCGGCCCGGTCTCCGAGGGTCTGTTCGTGTGGACGTTCGGCATCGGCCTGTGCATAGCGGTGGCTGTCTGGCTCGGACGTAAGGCAGCGTGATGAAATTCCCCCGCTTCGGCTCTGACTCGTCAGACAGGAAACGCAACGAAATGAATGAAACCGGCGCGCATGCGCTCCCCGGTGACGGCCACCCGGACAACGCTCCGGTGAGCCCGAACGACGGGCACGTCGAGCGTTCGGGCGCACTACCCGAGCACTTCTCCGACCCGGGCCTGCCCCCGCACGTCCACCGTCTCGGTGACGAGGATCCGGCTGCGGCCAAGCGCTCCGAGCGCCAGGTCGCCATGCTGTTCCTGCTCTCGATGATCGCGACGATCGCGTTCGTCGTCTGCTACTTCGCGGTCGGCCGCGAGTCGATCATCTCGGTTCCTTTCATCGGCCCGATGAAGGCGCTGCACTTCGCTCTCGGCCTCACGATGGCGATCTCCATGCTGGGCATCGGCCTGGGTGCCATCCACTGGGCTAAGACGATCATGCCCGACGAAGAGGTCGTCGAGGAGCGGCACGAGCTCAAGTCCGACGACGAGGCCTGGGAAGCCGCCGCCAAGATCATGACGGGTGGCGCGGAGGCCGCGCAGCTGAAGCGTCGCCCGCTGCTCAAGTGGACGCTCGGTGGCGCTCTCGGTCTGTTCGCCGTCCCGGTGGCTCTTCCGCTGCTCGGTGGTCTCGGCCCCATGCCGAAGAACGACCTCGCGACGACGCTCTGGGACGAGAAGATCAACGGCCGCGGCCGCCGCCTCATGCGCGACCCCGAGGGCACCGCGATCCGCGCCTCGGACGTCACGCTGGGTTCGGTCTTCCACGTCCTGCCGGAGGGCATCAACACGACGGAGCACCCCCTCAACGAGAAGGCGAAGGCCTCCGTGCTGCTCGTGCGGCTCGACGAGGAGAAGATCAAGTCGGAGCGTCAGCGCAAGTGGGGTGTTGACGGCATCGTCGCCTACTCCAAGATCTGCACACACGTCGGCTGCCCCGTCGGCCTGTACGAACAGCAGACGCACCACCTGCTGTGCCCGTGCCACCAGTCCACGTTCGACATGACGGATGACTGCAAGGTCATCTTCGGCCCCGCCAAGCGTCCGCTGCCGCAGCTGAAGATCTCGGTCGACGACGAGGGCTACCTCGTTGCTGACCAGGGCTTCAAGCGCCCGGTCGGCCCGAGCTTCTGGGAAGACAACGGGAAGGAACTCAAGTCATGAGCACCGCTGCCTCTTCCGCGAGCGCAACGCACCCCACAACACAGCGTCAGGACCCGCAGGGCGGCCTGGCTGGCATGTCCAACTGGTTGGACGAGCGCACGGGCGGCGCCAAGGGCGTTCGCTTCCTCATGAAGAAGGTGTTCCCCGACCACTGGAGCTTCATGCTCGGTGAGGTCGCGCTGTACTCCTTCGTCATCCTCATGATCACCGGTACGTTCCTCACGTTCTGGTTCGTGCCGTCGCAGGGCGAGACGATCTACAACGGTCAGTACGTCCCGATGCAGGGCATCCAGATGTCGGAGGCCTACGCCTCCGCGATCGACATCTCGTTCGACATCCGTGGTGGGTTGCTGATCCGTCAGCTCCACCACTGGGCGGCGCTGCTGTTCATCGTGTCGATCATGATGCACATGTTCCGCGTGTTCTTCACGGGCGCGTTCCGCAAGCCCCGCGAGATCAACTGGGTCATCGGCACCCTGCTGTTCATGCTCGCGATCATCGAGGGCTTCATGGGCTACTCGCTCCCGGACGATCTGCTCTCGGGTACGGGTATCCGCGCCATGGAGGGCTTCATCCTTTCGGTCCCGATCGTCGGCACGTACATCTCGTACGCGCTGTTCGGTGGCGGCTTCCCCGGCGAGATGATCATCCCCCGCTTCTTCACGCTCCACATCCTCATCATCCCGGCGATTCTCGTCGCGTTGCTCGCCGCACACCTCATCCTGCTCGTCGTGCACAAGCACACCCAGTACCCCGGCCCGGGCCGCTCCGACAAGAACGTGGTCGGCTTCCCCCTCATGCCGGTGTACATGGCGAAGGCCGGTGGCTTCTTCTTCGTCGTGTTCGGTATCACGGCGCTGATCTCGGGTCTCATCACGATCAACCCGATCTGGATGTACGGACCGTACGAGCCGACGCAGGTGACGGCCGGTTCGCAGCCTGACTGGTACATGGGCTTCGCCGACGGTGCTCTCCGTCTGCTGCCCGGCGTGTTCGAGTTCCAGCTGTTCGGCCACACGTGGAGCATGAACATCTTCCCGGGTTCGATCGCCTTGCTGCCGTTGTTCTTCGGCGCCATCGCGGTCTACCCCTTCATCGAGGCCTGGGTCACGGGCGACAAGCGTGAGCACCATGTGCTCGACCGTCCGCGCAACGCTCCGACGCGCACGGCGATCGGCGTGGCGTTCGCGACGTTCTATGCGGTCCTCATGTTCGCGGCCGGCAACGACCTGATGGCGATCAAGCTGCACATGTCGATCAACGACATCACGTACTTCTTCCGCGTCATGGTCTTCCTCGGCCCGATCCTCGCCTACCTCGTGACGAAGCGCATCTGCCTCAGCCTGCAGCGTCGCGACCGCGACCTGGTGCTGCACGGGCGCGAGTCCGGACGCGTCATCCGCACGCCGGAGGGTCGATTCTTCGAGGCGCACGAGCCGCTCGACGAGTACACGCGTTGGCAGCTCGTGAGCTACGAGGCCGGTACTCCGAGCCAGATCGAGCTCGATGGTCTTTCGGGCAAGGAGCGGAGGAAGGCGAAGCGTCGCAACCGCTGGACCAACTTCTACTACAAGGACAGCATCGCCCCCGTCACTCCGGCCGAGCTCGAGGCAGCTCACCACCACGGTGACGACCACGCTCTCGAGGGCGCTCACTGAGTCGCCCGCGAGGATAACGCCGAAGGCCCCCGACATCACTGATGTCGGGGGCCTTCGGCGTATCTCGGCCGGGAGGCGTCAGGACGACGCTCCATGGCCACCTCAGGTGGGCCGGCCAGGGAGGAAGGGCAGCTTCCCGGGTGCAGGCGTCTGCGGGTGCCAGGTCGCCACGCGCTTCGGGTGACGGCGCTCCGCGATGCTCCCGGCCTCGCCCGGGGATGGTGCGCTGGACGCACCGCATCGCCTCGATCCCCCTCGCCCGCGTTTGTCTCGCATTCGTCACCGGTCGTGAGGGTGTCGCCCACGCATCAGCTCATGCGTCCACGTGGTCCGGAGGGATTCTCCCCCGTCTCATCGTGCCGTACAGCGGTGCCTCGCTCGGCGGCCGGAGCCGTTCGCTCATCGTGCCCGGAGCCGCCTCGTGCTCACGTCAGGGCAATGTCGCCATCGTGCCCGGAGCCGCCTCATACTCACGTCAGAACAATGTCGCCATCGTGCCCGGGGCCGTTTCGTCCTCTCATCCCGGCCCCGGTCGTCGCTCAACGGCTGGAGGCCGTGGGGAGGCGGCCGACGCCCTACCAGCCTTCCCTGCCCCCCCGCCTGCGACCGGGCACCCCTGCAAGCGGGCATGAGGGCGCCGCCTCGGGAAGCAAGGAGCGCGCACCACGCTGTGAGAGGCGGCGGGCGCCCAGCAGCGTCTCTGCATGGTCCTGCGCCTGAGCTGACGGCGGCGCGCCCAGCAAGTCGCCCGTCGGTGCCCTGCGATGACGGCGGCGATTGGCCCTGGCCTGCTGTGCCGGCAGCGTAGCCGCGGCGCAGATGAGTCCCTGATTGTGGTGAAACACCGGTCGTCGCGCCCCCGGCCTCTTGGACGTGGGCGCAGCCACCGCGTGATCATTCGAGTCAACCTCCTACAGAATCCTCGAACAAAGTCATCCCGATATCCGCACCTCACATTGTCGACCTGCCAGCGTTCTGGGCGAAGCCCTGGACGAAGCCAGCCGGACATGATGCGCGCCACTTGCCGCAAACCATTGCTCAACGCTCTGCCGTCCGCCGACGCTGACGCCGTGATCGGCGCCGAGTGGGGCCTACCCAGCCCGACACGCACGACCCACCGCAATGGCTACCGCCACCGCGACCTCGACACCCGCCTCGGCACCCTCGACATGGCTGTGCCGAAGCTGCGCTCAGGCGCCTACTTGCCGGACTGGCTCATGGAACGACGCAAACGAGCCGAGTCCGCACTCATCACGGTCGCCGCTGACTGCTACCTCGCCGGCGTGTCCACGCACCGCAGGGCTCCCCCGCTGCGCGCGACGCGGGGTTCGTAGCGGGTGATACCCCCAAGCTGGCGAAAAACCCTCGGCACCAACGCGCCGTCGAGTCCCAGGTCAGCCGTATGGGCGCCGACCTCGACCCGCTCCACGACGACTTCCGCCACCGCCCCCTCGACGATGCAGGCCCGTTCACGTTCGTCACCGCCGACGCCCTCACGATGAACGCGCGTGAAGGACGCCGCGTGATCAACACCGTCGTCTCGCTCGCCACCGGCGTCAACAATGACGGCCACCGTGAAGTGCTCGGCCTGCGCGTGGCCACGAGCGAAACCGGGTCAGCGAGGAACGAGTTCTTCGCCGACCTCGTCGCCCGCGGCCCGAGCAGTGTCCTGCTCATCACCAGCGAGGCCCACCGGTCTGTGCGAAGCGATCAGCGCGAACCTGCCCGCCGCGAGCTGGCAACGATGCCGCACTCACGACGCCGCGAACTCGTCGGAATCTTCCCCAACCGCGACGCGATCGTGCATCTCGTCGGCGCCATCCTGGCCGAACAAACCGATGAACGGGCCGAAGGACGACGCTACCTCGGCCTCGACGTCCTCGCCCGCTCACACGCGGCCATCCTCACCGACCCGCCCACCGAGCCAGGACACGAACCCATGCCCGCACTCACCGCCTGAACCCACCCCGCGAAGGAACACACCGTTACACCACCGCCAGAGACTTGACCGCCGGCGCGCCCAGGAGCGACGCGCGCGAGCGCGAGCGAGCCGCCGCGATCCCCGCACTCTCGCAAGATCCGCTGCGTGAGTTGATCGTGCTTCGCAGTAGTTTGATCGTGCTTCGCAGTTGCCGACGCGATTCGCAGATGGGCACGTCATTGGCGAAAGGGGGACGGAAATCGCAAACGTGCGGAAGCTGTCAACCTGATTGGAGTCACGTGGGGTTGAGTTGGGTGATTTCGGGTGTTGTGGCGGCGATGGGGCGCCGGCCTCGGTAGCGTTCGGGGTTCGCGGCGTACTGCGCATCCAGGACGGCTTGGCGTTCGGTGTGGACATTGAAGCGTCCCGGGTTTCGTGCCGCTCCTATGCGGGTGCCAACTCTCGGTTGAGGTTGGCGTAGTAGGCGGTCTCGTACTCGGCCGGGGTGGTCATGGCCAGAGACGAGTGGAGCCTTCGGTTGTTGTACCACTCGACCCATCCGGCGGTGGCGTACTCGACGTCGGCGATGGTCTTGTACGGGCTGTCGTGGA
>NZ_JAGEKQ010000002.1:0-62972 GCF_017565385.1 Dermacoccus sp. NHGro5
CCATGGTGTTCACGCCCTTCGTCATGTCCGCTCCGCCATTCCCCCGGAGCCCAGGCTCAACCCCAGTGCGGCGGACGCTGATCGAGGTACCACTGATCCTGAGCGCTGCGCGGCCCCGGCGCGTCGTCGTCACGGCTCCACCAGCGCAACCAGTCGGCGTCAGGCGTGGCCGACGCGGGCGCCGCGGCGCCGTCAGCGGCGACCTCACCGTCGCGGCTCGTGGCAACCCGCGTCTGCCCGTCCACCGTGCGCGTCGCAGGCGCCGACGCCCGGCGCGGACGACGACGACGGGGCTCAGAATCGCTCATCGTTCTCCTCCGCGAGGAGGCGACCCACGAGCGCGACGATGCGGGAGCTATCGCGGGCCGGATCGCGGAACAGGTCGACGGTCCACACGCGATCATGGTGCCAGCCGAGCCGCTCCAGCGCCTCGGGGCGCAGCCGATCACGTTCGCGGACACTGCCCATCGCGGCGTAGGCATCACCGTCGCTCTCGACCGCGAGCAGCATGCGGCCAGGCTCCCTCGGATGCTCGACGGCCAGGTCGACACGCATCCGCGAGTGTCCGTACCCGGTGTGCACGACGAGGCCCTCGGCGCGCAGGCGCCGCGCGAGGTCCTCGACGACGTACGGCACGGGCACGATGACGGCGTCCGCGCCGACGCGGCGCAGCGCCACCGACCCCGACGACGACGTGCGGCGCCGTCGCCCGGCGACGACGGTGACGAGTTCGTCACCGTCGAGCTCCGGCTCGCCCGCGCCGGTGTCGAGGCGCTCATCGCACTCGGCGACGTAGAGCAGGAAGTCGCGCAGGAGCACCGCGCCGCGTGAGCGCAGCGCGGCCGGGTCGACCTCGTCGCCGGTGAACGCGGAGACGACGTCCATGCGTCGGCGCGCGCGGGAGATGGCGACGTTGAGGCGACGCTCACCGCCGACGTGGTTGAGCGCCCCGAACCGGCGCACGAGAGCGCCCGTGGGGTACGGCGCGATGCCGAGGGAGAGGATGACGGCGTCGCGCTCGTCGCCCTGGACGCGTTCGAGGTTCTTGACGAAGAACGGCGCCTCCGGGTGGGCGGCGAGGAACGCGGCGAGCTCGCTGTCGACACGTGCCTGCGCGGTGACGGCGCGTTCGAGGCGGCGAGCATGCGTGAGGCCGAGGGTGATGACGCCCAGCGACTCGTGCGGGCGCTGCGCGGCGTGCTGGCGCACGAGGTCGAGGACGGCCTCGACCTCGGCCTTGCCCTGATCCGGCGCCGCCTCGTCGGGGTACGGTTCGCGCACCTCGACGCGGTGAAGGCGCAGCACGTTCTCGACGTCGGCGCGCGGGAAGGTGATGAGTTCACCCTCGTAGACCGCTTCGTTTGAGAAGGCGATGAGACGCTCGTCGAGAGAGCGGTAGTGCCAGCGCAGGTGGCGCACGGGCAGCAGGCCGGCGAGCACGTCGAGCACGGATTCGCCCGTGTGCGCGGTGTCCTCCCCCGCCGAGGTGCGCTGGAAGAAGCTCGTCGGCGCGAGCTGCTGTGTGTCACCGGCGACGACGACCTGCACGCCACGCGAGATCGCCGAGATCGCCTCGGCGGGCGGGATCTGGCTCGCCTCGTCGAAGATGACGACGTCGAACCAGCGCCCCGGCGGCAGCGTCTGCGCGACGACGAGCGGGCTCATCGCCCAGCACGGCGCGAGCGCCGTCATGAGATCCGGCGCACCGGCGAAGGCCTGACGCAGCGCGTCGGCGCTGCCCGCGTGGTGACCGAAGACGAGAGCCGCCTCCATCGCCTCGACCTGCTCGGGCAGGTGCTGCGCGACGGCGTCGATGCGCCGGTAGGCGCGCTGACGCACGCGGTGTGGTGTCTCGTCGAGATGACGGCGATCAGCTGCTGCGTAGCGCTGCGCGGCGGCGCGCAGGTCGTTGCCGCGGTGCTCCTCGTACGCCGGATCCTGACGGCGCACGCGCTCGAGCACGCTCGTCCACCAGATGAACTCCCACTCGGCGGGCACGGCGTCCTCGTTCACGCCCCGCGCCGCGAAGTCGTCGACGACCGGTCCGAGGCCGAGAGCGCGCAGGCGGTCGATCTGCGAGCCGGAGCGCGCCGCGACCTCGATACGGTCGGCGTCGGCGGCGAGGGTCTGGAGGCGTGCGGCGAGCTCGTCGAGGTCGAGCGTCACGAGGTTCGTCGCACCGCGCGTGCCCTCGAGACGCTGCCCGAGCCAGTCGAGTTCGTCGGTCAGGCGCGTGTGCGCGGCGCGCACCTGCTCCGTCATCGGCGGCACGCAGGGGCGCCCCTGCCCGCCGAACTCACGCCAGCGCGCCTGCTCGTCGGCGGCGCGCTGCAGCATGGCGTGCAGATCCTCGGGCGGACGCCCGGGACGCAGCGTCGCGCGGGCCTCCTTGAGCAGCCGGCGACGCTCCATCGCGCCCACCTGGTGCTCGGCGCCCTTGCGCTCGGTACGCGGCGCGCTCGCGACGACGCCCGCGTCGAGGTCGAGCGCGAACACGTCGGAGGTGAACACGCCGAGGGTCTTCGTCACGTGGCTCATGAGGTCGAGCACGTCCGAGGCCTGCGTCATCGTCGTCGGCACGGGCAACCCGGCCGCGTCCGCGAGGGCCGCGAGCGACGCACGGTGGCGGGCCAGTTCGCCGCCGGCCTCATCGGCCGAGCCGTCGTCGCCCGAGCCTCCGCCAACCGAGCCGTCGTCAACCGAGCCGTCATCGCCGGCCAGTCGCAGCACGAGGTCTCGAGCGCGTTCGCTGTGCTCGCTACCGCGCACGCGCGCGCCGAACCAGGCGTCGGGTTCGCCCTCGCCCTTCCACGCGCGATCCTGCGCGAGTCCGAGCAGCGTGCGTCCGGTCTCGTCGCGCGCCTCGGTGTCGAGACGGTTGAGCGGCTCGCCCTCGAGACGCACGCGTGAGCGCGGCGGGTGCGGCAGGGCGTTGAGTTCGGCGATGCGGCTCTGCGCGTCGTGCGCGCTGACGCCGAACGGGTCGCGCACGCGGTGCAGGGCGCGCACGTGCTCGATCAGGGTGACGCGCTCGGATTCGAGTTCGTCGATGACGCGCGGGTCCGGCCCGTCCGCGCTCGGACCGTCGCCGTGCGGTGAGCGCAGGGCGTCACCGACGTGCGGGGCACCCGCTGCGGGCGCGGTGACGAGGCGTCGCGCGAGGGTGTCGACGAGGTCGGCGGGCGTGCCGGAACCGGCGTGCGCGTCGAGCATGAGGTCGCCGAGGCCAAGCGCCGACAACCGTCCGATGACGGCGTCGATCGCGGCGCGCTTCTCCGCGACGAACAGCGCGCTCTTGCCGTGCGCGGTCAGCGTGGCGACGAGATTTGCGATCGTCTGGCTCTTGCCGGTGCCGGGTGGGCCCATGAGGACGAGGTGCTGGCCACCCATGACGGCGTCGATCGCCGCCTGCTGCGCCGAGTCGGCGTCGAGGACGAGGAACTCCTCGCGCGGATCGGCGTCGAGCCCAGCGGCGGGCGCCTCGGCGCCGACGTCGAAGATCGACGCCTCGTCACCGGCCATCGCGGCGACGACGGGATGCGTGTGCAGGCGCGGCGCCTGCTCTGCGACGTCGCGCACCATCGAAAGCTTCGCGTAGCTGAACGTCGAGACGACGAGGCGCTCGTCGATGCGGAACCCCGGGATCGACGCGCCCGCGCGGCGCATCATCGCGTACGTCGGGGCCGGGTCGAACCCGTGCGGGCCGGCCGACGACGCCGTCACGTACTCGTGGTCGATGTTGATGCCGCGTGAGGCGAAGTAGGTGGACAGCGCCGAGTTGAGTTCGACGGTGCGCGAGACCTCGAGGACGAGATCGTCACCGCCGCGGCCACCGAAGTGGATGTCGCACTGGCGCAACAGGATCGGCGCGGCCGGCACCGCGTCACCGCTCATCTGCCACGTCGCGCGGCCGAGGGCGAGGAAATAGCTGAGGATGCCGCGCTCCTCGAGCAGTTCGCGTGACAGGTCACGGATCGCGAGCGCCTTCTCGTACGCTTCGGCGTACGCGTGCTCCGAACGCACGATCTGCGACAGCAGCACGCTACGTCCCGACAGCAGCTTCGCGACGCCCGCCGGGTGCGCCGTCGTGAGGTCGAGCTCGACGGAGTCGTCGGTGCGCTGCCACAGCAGCGAGTTGCGCCCGCCGAGGTCGACGAGGTGACGCTGCCACACCGCGGCGGCGTCACGCACGGCCTGACGACGGTCCTCGTCCGCCGCGTTCATCGTCTCGTGCGCAGCGTTCACGTGTTCGTTCGTCACCACGGCAGGTTATCGGTGAAACCTGGCGTTCGTCGCCAGGCTCCCCGGCGCTCAGTAGTCGGAGCGGCGCAGGAACGCGTCGACGAACACTCCGGAGATCTGCTCGGGTGTCTTCGTCTGGTAGCTGAGGCCGTCGGTGGCCTTCGCGATGCGCTTGAGCGCGTCGGGGTCGGTACCCGTGCCGAGCGAGATCGTCACGATCTTGACGGGCTTGTCGGCCGAGTACTGCGACTTGAGGCGCGCGAGGAGCTGATCGAGCGAGAGGCCGCCGTTGGGGTCGTCGTTCGTGCCGTCGGTGAGGACGACGACGGAGTTGACGTAGTTCGGGTCGTAGGTGTCGGTGACGCTCTTGTACGCCGCCGCGATCGTGTCGTACAGCGCCGTGTCGCCGTTCTTCGCTGCGAGGCCCGGCAGCGTGTGCGCCTTCGCGATGAGGCCGTTTCGGTAGGTGTCGTCGAGGATCGGCTGCTCACCGTTCGTCAGCGGCAGGTAGTCGACGTGGTTCTTCTGCAGGTCGGAGCTGAACGCCCAGGCCCCGAGGCGCGTGGTCTTCGGCAGCACGTCGAGCGCCGCGGTGGCGGTGCTCTCCATCAACTCGATGCGGCTCTGGCCGCCGTCGATCTTCGTCTGCATCGACCCGGAGACGTCGATGAGGACGAGCATCCGCGCGTCCTTCTTGAGGTTCGTCCAGGCCGTGTCGGCGCTGACGGTCGTCGCCTGCGACGCAGGCGCCATCATCGGCAGCGAGGCCGGTAGGACGCTGCCGCCCGCCGGAGCGTCACTGCCGCCGTTGCGGAAGCCCTGCTCGCTGCGGTAGGTCTTCTCCGCGGGGCTGAGCAACTGCTGCTTCAGCGCATCGAGGGCAGCGCTGTCGGCCTGGGTGCCGCGCACCGGCGTCACCCACTGATACTCGAGTTGTTTCGCGCCGCCCGTCGGCACCATCGGCGTCAGCGGCTTGTCGGGGTGGGCCTTGTTGAACGCGAGCATCTGCTGCTCGCTCACCGGGTAGATGCGCGCGCGGTCGGCGCCCTGCAGCGCGTTGCCGTCCATCGTCGCGGCCGTCGTCAGCGACCGCGACAGGCGCAGCACCGCGCGCATGAGGTCGGAGCGCGCGTCGTTGGCGTTGGCCTGCTGATCTGCGGCGATGACGGCGAGCAGGCTCTCCGTCGCGACATCGGTGTCGATGAAACTGACGGGCAGCTTGTTGTCGAGCACGCTCAACCAGCTGTTCGGCTTCTTCGCCGCGCTGCGCAGGCTCGCGGGCACGCCCATGACGACGGGGCTCGTCGCGATCGTGTCGCCCGTCGTCACCCAGCCGCTGCCGAGCTTCTTCTCGATGAGCTGCGTCCACGCGGGCGAGTCGCTGATCCACACCTGCGGTTCGCTCGGCGAACTCGTGATGATCGACTGGTACGTGTCGCCCGGGTTCTGCGAGCTGACGCTGTACGACGCGCATACGTCACCGCGTGCCTCGACCTGATCCGCGGCGTGACGAACGGCGTCGGCGATCGCCGCGGGAGCCGCGACCTGCACGACCGACTGCGCCGAGCAGTTCGTACGCCCCTCGCCGTGCGCGGCGACCACCTTCGTCGCCCCCGCCCCCGTGACGGCGACGACGCCGGCCAGCCCGGCGAGCGCCATCACCCGACGACGGGTGGGGACGCTGGGCGTGGGCGTGTGATGTTCGGCCATGACCCCCCAATGTACCGGGGAGGTGGTGGCCGAGGCTGCCATCTTCAGCAGTTCGACGCCTGCTGGGCGCGCGTCGTTGCCTGCGAGCTCGAATCCCGCCGCGCGGGGCTGCTGCTCCCATCCGTCGAGCAGTACGCACCCTGTTGACGACACGACGTCAGGTCGAGACGCGTCGTCAGCACACGCTTCAGTGCACCGTGATCTGCGGCGCGAACAGTCGCATGACGTCGAGGGCGCGCTCGTGGTTCGTGACGTCCGAGCCGGCGCAGGCCGAGGCGACGACGTGGACGCGCGCCCCGGCGTCAGCGGCAGCGAGTGCTGTCGCGACGACGCAGCAGTCGGTGGAGACACCCGCGAGCACGAGCGTCGGGGTGTCGCCTGTGAGTCCGCGCACCTGCTCGCCCCACTTGCCGAACGTCGGTTCGTCGACATGGTGGGCGCCCGCCGCGATGTCGGCGATCTCGGGCACGAGGGCGTACATCTCGTCCTCGCCCGGGCGGGCCGCGAACGGCCACGCGGCGTAGTAATCCGCCCACGATCCTCGCGGCGGCAGCTGCGGCACGAAGCGCGTGACGATCGTGCGGCCGGTGTACCGCTCAGCCAATGCATGCATCGGCGTGAGCGCGGCGGAGAACATCGGCGAACCCCACTCGCTCGAGGACGAGGCGAACACGACCTGCGGGTCGATGATGACGAGCCACGCGTCGTCGGTAAGCACATCGGCAATCATGACGTCACCTTCCCGCGCCGGTCGTCCGAGCCCACAACGCCGCGTCGGGCGTCATCGTCGAGTTCCTGACGACGCACCCGCCCACGTCGCAGCAGCAGCGTCGCGACGAACGACAGCACGAGCGCGAGAAGCACGCCGATGTTGGAGTAGGCCCAGTCGCCGCTCCAACCGTCCGTCGTCTCGTGGCCGAGGCCGAGCGGGTCGAGCAGGTAGCCCTGCCAGTTGTTCCACGACGCGTCCGCGGCGAAGCTGTTGACGACGAGCCCCCACCCGATGACGGAGGCGACCGCGAGGACGGCCAGTGACGTCCAGTCGAACGCGCCGTAGCGCCCGCGGGCGTCGAACAGCGCAGCCTCGTCGTAGTCGCGGCGCCGCAGCGCGATGTCGGCGATCATGATGCCCGCCCACGACGCGAGGGGCACGCCGAGGGTGATGAGGAACGACTGGAACGGGCCGAGGAAGTCCTGCGCGAAGAACACGACCCAGATCGTGCCGAGCGTCAGGATCGCGCCGTCGACGAGCGCCGCCGCCGGTCGCGGGATGCGCACGCCGAGGCTGAGCAGCGTCAGGCCCGAGGAGTAGATGCCGAGAACCGCGCCCGACACGAGTGCGAGTACGGCCGCGACGAGGAACGGGATGAGGAACCACGTCGGCAGGATCGTCGCGAGCGTGCCGACGGGGTCGGCGGCGATGCCTTCCTCGAGCTTCGGATTCGATGCGGCGAGCAGCAGACCGTACGTCAGCAGCAGGACGGGCGCGACGGCGCCGCCGAACGTGTTCCAGAAGACGATCGCGCCGCCCGAGGCGTCACGGCGCTGGTAGCGCGACCAGTCGGCGGCGATGTTGATCCAGCCGAGGCCGAACCCCGTCATCACCATGACGAGCGCGCCCGTCACCGCCTGCCATGAACCGGCGGGGACGGCCGTCACCGCGCTCCAGTGCACCTCGTCGAGGGTGAGGGCGACGTAGGCGAGGGTGGCGAGCCCCGTCAGCCAGGTGAGGACGGACTGCAGCTTCATGATGATGTGGTAGCCCGCGACGGAGGCGAGCACGATCATCGCGGCGACGACGACGGCGGCGACTATCTTCGTGGCCGTGCCACCGCCCCAGCCGAGCCGGTCGAAGATCGTGGATGTCGCGAGCACCGCCATGATCGACAGGAACGTCTCCCACCCGATCGACGTCAGCCACGAGATGACGCCCGGCACCTTCTGGCCGCGGACACCGAACGCAGCGCGCGACAGCACCATCGTCGGCGCGCTGCCCCGCTTGCCGGCGACGGCGATGAGTCCGCACAGCAGGAACGACAGGGCGACGCCGACGACGCACACCGCGAGCGCCTGCGCGAAAGAGATGCCGAAGCCGAGGACGAACGAGGCGGTCGCCATGCCGAAGACGCTGACGTTGGCCGCGAACCATGGCCGGAACAGGTCGCGCGGGCGCGCCGTACGCTCCGATTCGTCGATGATCTCGATGCCCGTGGTCTCGACGGAGAGGCGACGGGATGCGGCCGCAGTGGCGGCCTGCCGCGACGCTGCGGCGTCAGCTGGTGTGCTCATGCGCTCATCGTGGCAGGCGGACGACGCACGTGGGGCGTTTCGACCAGCCCTTTTGGTCACCATGACATGACGGGTGCTCGGCCTGGCGCTCGCGCGGCGGGTCGACGGGATGGTCTGGTCGCAAGGCCGCCGACGCTGCGACTGCTGACGGGCGAGGACGATCGTGGTTGTGGCGGGCGCTTGCGCGACCTCGCTGAGGCGATCGAAAGCGACGAGTCGGCCGAGCCCGCGCCCTCAGCCGAGCTCGTCGAGCACACCCGGCTGTCGAGCGACGACGACGAGTGCCGCGGCGAGAGCGGCGCGCTCGTCAGGTGCGACGAGGTCGGCCAGGGCTGCGGCGTCAATGGGTAACCCCGCCAGCCGGGCGCCCTTGACCGTCAGCGTGTCGGCGAAGGGTTCTCTTAGGTGCCACGTCGACTGCACCTCGCGCACGACGATGCCCGCGCCCGTCGGGCCGATGCCGTCGAACTCCTGCAGCAGCTTCACGATCCGTTTCGGGTCGGCGCCCGCTTCGTCGCGCAGACGCCGCAGGTCGTCGTCCCATCGCTCGCGGATCGTCTCGGCGTTCTTGCCGAGACGCGTCGACGTCGAGAAGTCGTAGCGCCGATAGCCGCCGCGGCCGAGGGCGTCGACGCGTTGCTGCCACGACGTCGCACGGGTGCCCGACGGTGTCGTGCAACCGATCGCGAACAGCTCGCGCGCGCTCGCAAGGGCCGCCTCGGCGCGGATGCGAGCCGACAGCAACTGTGCGACGACGAGCAGCTGCCACAGCGCCGCGGGTTCGTCGACGAGTCTCACACCGGCGCGTTCGGCGAACGTCTCACCGTGCGCGGCAACGAGTTTCGCGGCCAGGGCCCGGGCGTCAGTCACCGCGCAGGGTGGCGAGCGCCATCGGCAGGCGGGGCGGGATCTCACCGGCGAGGAAGCCGACGCGCCCGTGTTCGGCCGCGAGCACATCCCCGGCCGCAGCATGAACGTGCTTGCCCCACACGAGGCCCTGCGCGAGCCCAGCGCCGCGGCTGAGCAAGCCCGCGACGGCGCCGGCCATGACGTCGCCACTGCCCGAGGTGCCGAGCCCCGTGTCGCCGGTCGTCATCTGCCACACGGCGCCGTCGGAGACCACCCAGTTCGCGCAGCCGACGGCCGCGTCGTAGCGCGCGGCGGCGTCCGCGGTCGCGTCGAGCACGTCGTCGTCGCCCAACTCGTCGGCCTCGACGAGGTAGGCGAGCTCACCCTGGTTGGGCGTGAGGGCGAGACGTCCGCGCAGCGCGTCGAGGCGCGTCTTGCTCATCTGCGTGAGCACCGTCGCGCCGAAGGCGTCGAGGACGAGGGGCACGTCGTCGCCGAGCGCGTCGATCGTCTCGGCGAGCAGCCGTTCGGCGCCCTCGGGCGAGCTGATGCCCGGTCCGAGCAGGACGGCGTCGGAACGGCCGAGGTCGTGCTCGAGCACCGCCCCCGCGCCGTCACCGGTGACGGCGCCGGCGTCGTCATCGGGCAGGTCGATCGTGCCGCTTTCGGGCACGGCGACGGCGACGTGCGGCGCGATGGACGCTGCGACGGCGAGCGTCAGACGCCCGGATCCGACGCGCAGTGCCGCCTGCCCGGCCAGCATCGCCGCGCCAGGCGTCGATCGATCGCCGCCGATGACGAGGCACTGGCCGCGGCTGTACTTCGTGCCGGTCGGCTCGGGCAGCGGCCAGCTGCGCAGCAGATTGGGCGTCACCGTCGTCGGCGACGTGGCGTCACCGCCGCGTGCGACATCGGGGATCTCGGGGCGCTCGATGCTCATGCGGGCGTCTCATTCTCGCCGGCGTTCGACGCGCTGTCGTCGGACTCGCGCTTCTCGTCGCGCTGCGCCGAACCATGTGCGTCGATGTCGTCGGCCGCGCCCGGTTGATCGGTGACGGCGATGCCCGAGCCGCGCAGGTGTTCGTCGAGGTTGTAGTCGAGCAGGCGCCAGCCGGTCGGCGATTGGTCGTCGCTGACGAGGCGGCAGATCGCTGCGTTGCCCAGTCCGTTCGTGCGGGCACGCTCCATGACGGCGTCCTCGTCCATGCCCTCGGCGACGTAGCAGAACATGAGGTTGACGACGTCGTGCGCCGTGACGAGCACCGTCTTGCCCGCGGCGCGCAGGCGCAGATCGGCCATGACGGCGCGGACGCGGCCGGCGACGTCGGCCCAGGATTCGCCGCCGGAGGGGCGGTAGTAGAACTTGCCAATCCATTCGCGGCGCTTCGCCTCCTCGGGGTAGGCGTCGCGGATGCCGCGCCCGGTGAGCATGTCGGTGACACCCATGTCGCGGTCGCGCAGACGCTCGTCGACGAGGACGGGCAGTTCGAGCGACGCCTCGTTGAGCGCGATCTGGCCCGTCTGACGCGCGCGTCGATACGGGCTCGTCCACGTAACGTCCGGCTGATCGTCGGCGGGCTGTTTCGCGAGCCACGTGCCGACGGCGGCGGCTTGTCGGCGGCCGAGTTCGCTCAGTTCGATGTCGGGGTCGCGCGCGGGCACGTCGATGCGCTCGAGGTCATCGCGCAGCGCCGCCTCCGCTGCGACGTTGCCCTCCGACTGGCCATGACGCACGAGAACGAGAGTTACCTGATCCACACCGTTGACGCTATGCCCTGCCACCGACAACACGCCACTCCCCCGCGCCACCCGTCGGCACGCTCGTCAGTGCACGAGACCGTCGGTCCCGACGAGGGGGTTGGCGCTCGTCGGGACGCGTTCGGCCTCCGGGATCGCGCCGGGCGCAGTGCCGCCACCGAACGGGGTGCCGCCGAGACGCGCTCGATCGTGCGGTTCGGCCCAGACGCTCAGGTCGGGACCGTCGGGGATGATGCCCTTGGGGTTGAGGTCGCGGTGCACGAGGTAGTAGTGCTGCTTGATCTGGGTGAAGTCGATCGTGTCGCCGAATCCGGGCGTCGTGAACAGGTCGCGCGCGTAACCCCACAGGTTCGGCATCTCGGTGAGCTTGCGGCGATTGCACTTGAAGTGACCGTGGTAGACGGCGTCGAATCGCGCGAGCGTCGTGAACAGGCGCACGTCGGATTCGGTGATCGCGTCGCCGACGAGGTAGCGGCGCGTGGCGAGACGCTCCTCGAGCCAGTCGAGGGCGGTGAACAGCCGCTCATAGGCGGCGTCATAGGCCTGCTGATCCCCCGCGAAGCCGCAACGGTAGACGCCGTTGTTCACCTCGGTGTAGACGCGCTGGTTGACGGCTTCCATCTCCTCGCGCAGTTCCTGCGGCCACAGGTCGGGGGCGCCGGCGCGGTGGTGGCGCGTCCACTGCGTCGCGAAGTCCTCGGTGATCTGTGCGAAGTCGTTGGTCACGACCTCGCCGCTGCGCTCGTCGACGATCGCCGGCACCGTGATGCCCCTCGGATAGCCGGGTAAGCGCGCCTCATAGGCGTCCTTGAGGCGCGGGATGCGCAGGACGGGGTCGAGCCCGCCGGGGTCGAGGTCGAACCTCCACGAGTTCTCGTCGTGCGTCGGGCCGCACAACCCCATCGAGATGGCGTCCTCGAGCCCGAGCAGGCGCCGGACGATGATGGCGCGGTTCGCCCACGGGCACGCGCGCGCGGCGACGAGACGGTAGCGCCGCGGCTCCACGGGCCACCGCGCGTCGGGATCGTCGAGGATGCGGTCTTCGATGTACTGCGTGTCGCGGGTGTACGCCTTGCCCTCGCCAGCCATGTCGATCTCCCAGGTCGTCAAATCTCGAACCGCCGTCAGCCCGGGCGGTCACGGCGCCGAGTGGCGCGACGCCTCGTTCAGTATGCGCCGGGGCACGGAGGTGCGGGCGTCACGCCAGGCACGCCGGGGCGCGTCGTGGCGTTCACACGCGCGTCGAGGTCGCACCCGGCCTCGACGCGCAGGCGGGGCGATCCTCATACCTCTGCTCGCGTGAACGCGACGCGTCGTGACGCTCGGCTGACGATGACAGGCCTTGCTACCGTCGTGTCATGGAGCGCATCGAATTCTTCTATGACCCGTGTTGCCCGTTCTGCTGGATCACGAGCCGGTTCCTTCTCGAGGTGAGCGCGGAGCGTGACGTCGATGTCACGTGGCGTCCGTTCAGCTTGGCGATGAAGAACAACGAGCTCGCCGGCGACGATGATGCCGTCAACGAGCACGGCGAGATGCACCGTTCCTCGCATCGCGTGTTGCGCGTCATCACGAAGGCGGCGGAGCAGCACGGCGCGAGTGTCATCGACCTGTACTCGGCCTTCGGACGTCGTTTCCACCTCGATCACGAGGAGTACGACGACGCGATGATCGCCGACGTTCTCGCCGCCGCCGGGCTGCCGGCGGAGCTCGCGAAGGCGGCTGACGACACGGCGCTCGACGAGGGTCTGCAGGCGTCGATCGACTCCGCTGTCGAGGCGGTCGGTGATGACACGGGCGTGCCGACGATCGTCTTCGTCTCCGATGACGGTCAGCGCCGCGGCTTCTACGGCCCGGTGCTGCAGGAGCTGCCGAGCAAGGACGACGCGCTGCGCCTGTGGGATTCGCTCGTCGGCCTCGTCAGCGTCCCTGCGTTCTACGAACTCAAGCGCACGCGCCCGGAGGGCCTGCCCGACACGGCCAGCACGAATGGCCTGTGACGCCCTGAGCCCTGCGGCCCGCCCCACTTGCGCGTCACGTCGCGCGAGTGGGGTGTCCGCGCACCACTCCGTCCCCACGTGCGCGACTCGTCGCACAAGTGGGCGAGCTCAGCGTGGACGATCAAGTGCGTTGCCATGAAAGCGAGCGAGGTGGGGCCTGGTGCTCCCGGGCAGATTCGAACTGCCGACACCCGCTTTAGGAGAACTTGGTCGTCGGCTTCGAAGTAGATGAGACCCGCGCCCCGCTTACAGCATTAGCGTTGCAGTGCAACGCTTTTCGTGCGCTTGATGCCGCGCCCCCCGCACGATGGATCGCCCAACAGCGATGCTAGGAAGCCTCTGATGTGTACTTTTTGTGTACTGGAGTTGCCCGCTGCACCCCCGTCGCAGCTCGCCGCCCGGCCCGAGGGTCGGGCGAATCCCGTAGACACAACACGCCACGACCGTCCCGCCCGTATCGCAGGTCAGGGCCGGTCCTCGCACGCAGAGGACCCTTCGGCGCCGACGCCGCTCGACAAGTCGTACGCGCACGAAGACAATCCGCAGCCCGTCGCCTCGGTCCCGCACCCTTAAAGACTGAATAGGTTTACCCGCGGGTTCAAGACCCGCACCACTACCAACAACGACGAGACGGAATCCTGAGGCTAGGCTCCATGCCTCCTGCACGCCCAGGAGGCATGACCTCTACCGCGGCCCACTCGCACGGCCAGGAGGATCAGGGCCCCCTGCGATTCCAAGCGTCGCAAGCGGAGGCGTCCGCGATCCAGGCTCTTTGCTGCGTGAGGCGTTGAGAGACGCTCACGAGTAGGCGAGCCCGGACCAGAGGCGGTCTAAACGGTCGCCGAGGCGCATGGACGGCCGCCCGCGGCGTCGAACCCCGCAGCCGGAGGTTCGAAACCGTTACTTCCACGGGACCCGGCCCACGAGCTGGAGTGGGCGCGCCCGCCTGAAGCAGCGAGCGAGCGAGGGGAACCGCGGGCAGGCGCGCTAAGGCCAGCCGCTTGACACACGGGGAGCCAGCCAGATATCGTAGAAGGTGTAGCAGCAGCTACAGAGGTGGGCTCTAGGCCTGGCGACTCAAAATCGCACACTTCGCGGAACGATGGGAGTTCCAGGTTCGACTCCTGGCAAAATCGAAAGATTTTGTAGCTTAACGGTAAAGCCCCCGCTTTCTTTAGAAGGGCCGGTGCATACGCACCGGCCCTTCGCCTATATGATGCTTTCAGCCCGCAGGTACGCTTCGATCTCCACGCGTGAGATCGACATGGCACCGTAGTGAATTCGAGCAAAGCCTGTAGCTCTGCGAATCTTTTGCTCAAGGTTTCCCTTTGGCTGCGTTTCAAGCCAATCAGCCACTGCGGTCGAGATCCACCACGACCTCGGAAGTGCCGACTGCAGCAAGTGGTTCGCCTCTTCGGCCAGCCTCTTTGCGATCGCCAGTGTTGCGATCAGTTCAAAAACAGTTAGATTCAGCTTCTGTCCAGACTGGTACCGCCCGATCGGCTCGCCCGTAATGCTTTTCCATTGTTGCTCATCAACGGAGCTGAGGCTCGCACACTTGTTTGCAAGCTGTCCCGAACTAAACCCCCCTTGATGAATCAGGGAGTTGCGAATCAAGCGCAAGTAGTGGAACAAGGAGAGGTTTGTCGGCGAGAACGCACTCGCTGCATGCGCCTCAAGCTCCTCGTGCATGGTGGAACTATTGAGTGCATCTAGCTTGGCAGCTGAAATAAGAGATTGATCCTTAAGTAGGCTACACAGGTCCATCATGTAACCCTCGTGCAGGGAGAGAATGTATGGGATGGCGAGAGATCCGACGTGACTCTCAGCCGATTCTAGGATTAGACGCGCATCATCCGCGCGCAGGTTGAGTCGTTCAATGTGTCTTACGTTAGGAAACAACTCCGCAATCCTGTGCGTGGAGCCACTAGTTAACTGAAGGACATTAGCGGAGAGCTTCGATCCAGCCAAGAGGGCCATCACAGCATCGTTTACTGCGATCCGCTGAGCATCATACTGGCGATAGCGCGGAAATAACACAAGAGACATCCGGAGTTCTCCGTTCGGTGCTCAAAACCACGGTCCGGGCAACCACCCCTGAGTACCTGCCCAGCAAATCGAAGCGCGACCCCTACTGCCCAGCGGAACAGTGCTTTTCAAGAGCCGTCGCACAGGTAGCATATGACACAAACGATTGATTCTGGCGCGACAGAAACTCGACGACCGGCGGGGGCGGGTTCCTGCGGGACGCCGGGGGACACAAACCCCCGCAAAACTGACAGTGCCGGAACCCCCGTTTTTGTCGGGTACGCGCGGCTGTCCACCGCTGAGCAGCTCATCGATCGCCAGATCGATGCTCTACGCGACGCAGGGTGCCAGCGCATCTTCATCGATCATGGGGTCACCGGGGTGCGGATGGACCGCCCCGAGCTGCAAGCCGCTCTCGCGTGGATGCGCCCGGGTGATGTCCTCGCGATCATGAGCCTAGATCGGCTCGGCCGCAACGTCCGAGGCGTCCTCAAACTCGTCGACGACCTCGAGCGGCACGGGATGGGTCTCCGCGTCTTGCAGCTAGGCCTCGACACATCCACGCCGAGTGGAAGGCTGGTGCTGACGGTCCTGCTGGCTGTGGCGCAACTCGAGCGTGACCATCTGTCCGAGCGCACGCGCGACGGGCTCGCCGCCGCGCGGCGGCGCGGTCGGGTCGGCGGACGCCCTCGCGCGCTCTCCGAGAATCAGATCCGTGCTGTTCGCGCGATGCGTAGCGATGGCGCGTCGATTGCGGAATGCGCCGAGGCGTTCGAGGTCTCCACGCGCACCATCACCCGCGTTACTGCCCCACGATGAGACCGTCCGCCAGCCTGGGGCAACCCGAACGCTGTGCACTGGTGACCAACTGACGCAGCTGGCCACCAGTGCGAGAGGGTCATTCGCCACGATGTGAGCGCCTGCAGTCGGGGCACCGGCATCCGTCACGCCACCCCCGCCAAGTCCCGTGCTCGACGGACTCAGACCTCCCGCACATCAGCGCAGCGTCGACAGCGCCCGCGAAGCGAGGATCTTCAAGGCGCCGCTTCGCCAGACCCTGAGACGTCACCCCGGCGACCGCCAGCGCCTCTGAGAACGGCACGCCCGCCGCGAAGACAGCCAGGAGCCGAGGGGCCCGCGTGTCCCAGTAGGCCGATCGCGTGCGGGCGCGACGCTGCCGCGAATCGTCGACATGGGCCTGCCTGCAGGAAGCGCACGTGCATCCGCCGCAGTAGCGGGAGGCCGTTCCATGGCGTGCCGTGCGATAGCCGCGGGCACCGGCCGCCACTGCGACGTTGTGTAATTCCTTGCACGTCCAGGGCCCGGGGCCCACGTGACCCCGGGCAATCCAGAAGGCGAAGGTCATGGGCGTGATGCCGACGCAGCGGGCGGCGCTACGCTGAGAGTGATGGACGGTCGCAGTGCACGGGACGTCAGAGGTGAGCGGGAACACGAGGGGTCCTTACCGTAGTAGGTCGCAGCGCCCGTTGGTGCTGCGACCTACTAGCGCGGCGGATCCGCTACTTCCACTCCCAGGCGCTCCGCGTGATCGACGAAAGCCGTTGGCGTCGAAAGCAATTCAGGAGGGCTCGCGCCCCCTCCCCGCCACAAATCAATGGATAGATGCCATCCATTGAGAGATCACAGGCGATCAAATCGGCGGGTAAAAGCCTCGACGATGTCCGGGCGCCCGCCCAACCGAGGGTCCCGCAGCGACAGGGAAAGGGAAGCGATCGTGTGCCTTCGCAGCGCCCGCCGGGCGTGATCAAGGGAATCGTCGAGGGCGCGGTCGATGAAGCAACTCGTGACGAGGTCGGTGTGGTGATACAGGCCGGGGGCGGGGGCCGCATCGAGCTTCAGGCCAAGGGCCCTCGCGATGGTGAGGAGACTTTGGCCGCCGGAGAGGTCTGCTAGTACGTACCCGCCGCCGTGGCCGCGGGACGACTCCACGATCTCGGCGCGTACTAACGCGGCAAGAATCTTGTGTAGATAGGACTCCGAAATCCCTGCGTAGCGGGCCAGCTGCGCGGCCGTCGCCGGGCGCCCACCCCGCCAGTAGAGTGCGACGCAAACGTGCGCGGCCTCGCTGATGCTTTTGGGGAGGCTCACACGCTGAGGATACGACTCAGGGTGAGGCCTCGCTTGATCGCATAGGCGCTCAGTGGCGCGCCAGTTCTAGCTAGCTGGGGCCGCCCCTTCAGTGGCAGCCAAGAGCTGGGCCCGGAGGGCATGTAAGAGGTCGCCGTTTTGGGTGCGCCAGCACTCCCACCCTGGATAGCTGCCGTGCCCGACGCTCATCGTCGCCGCGGCCGACAATGATGACGCGTGCCGCCCATCCGGCAAACGGAGGCGTCCATCGCGTTCGACCGTCAGCGTAAACGTCTGCCCGCTCTGTGGTCGGTGCCAGGCGAGTGTTTCACCCTCATGCAGCAACCCGGCGTTGAGCAGATCAGCAAGCGTCGCGGGGAAGGAACGCTTTGCTGAGCCACCGTCGTTTCCGGTCTCGGTGGTCCCGACCGATGTAGCGGTGGGTGGGCCAAGCTCCCCGCGACGATCGACGTCGAGGAACTTCTGACCGTCGGCGTCCTGATACATACCGACGCTCAATACGACCAAGGGCACCCCGGCGCCGCGCAGGAACCCGATCGCGGCCTCGGTGCGGCGGTGGAAGGACGCCGCCGCCAGGACGATATGGGGATTAGGTGAGATCGGCACGGGCTGTTCGGTGCCGGTGAACTCCTGCCAGTCCGCCCAGAACTGCTGGGCACCGTTCGTGTACAGCGTCGCAACCTCCTGCAGGTTGCTCTCACGCGCCCACCCCGCGTACTCCAACGCCTGGGACAACAGCTGCCGATCGACGTCACGCTTGACCTCGATGACGACGATCCGACCCGTCTCGTCGAGAGCGAGGATGTCGGGGATACCTCCGTGCGGAAGGTGCGCTTGACGCGCCACGCGAAACAGCGTGCGGCCGAGCATCTCCTCGAGGTTGTCCCACAACAGGTCTTCAACCTCGCGCTCGTACAACCCGTCACCCGCGGCGTACTGCGCGAACGGCACCAAGCCCTGGCCCTCCTGCTCGATACGGAACAGCGCCATCTCACTGCACCTCCCGGATCGCCAGGGACGGGAGGGCGTCGACGATCGTCATCGTCTCAAGACTGACGGTGACGATGCGGGCGAGCAGGTCGATGATGTAGCGCGAGTCACCGACTTCCTTCGACCAGTCGTTCGGGTCGTTGACGATGCCTGAGGCCTTATCCGTTTTGATGTAGTAACGGTCGATGATCCACTCGATCGCCGACCGTGAGCCCAGCATGTAGCGGTACGCCTCCTGCGGGATGCCCGAGAGAGTGATATGGCCGTTGTAGTGGATCGTCGTGCGGTCTTGGCGCTCACCCGCGGCTTTCTGTTCGGGCGACGACTTGCCGAAGCGCATCTTCTTGTCACCCACCGCGTAGAACGCGTACGGATCCTGACCGTCGGCGGGCTGCGCCCCGATGCCCTCGAGCGGGTACGGCTCGACGCTCTCGTATCCGAGGTGCAGTTCTGACAGCTTACGACCCGCAGCGATAAACGGCTGCGCGTCCTCGACGAGTGGGATGCGCGGCAGCATCTTCTTCAAGTCCGCCGCGTATGTCTCGCGGTAGTCGGGCGAGTGCAGCAATCCGTAGACGTAGAAGAAGATGTCGTCCTTCATGATCGACGGTCCGTACGCCGCCTGGAACTTTGCCAACGCTTCATCGGTGATGTTGTCGAGGCGGCGGTCGCGGCCACCCCCGTACTCGGTCTGCGAGGCCTCGATATCCAGCATTGCGGGATCTCTGTGGATAGAGCGCCACCTTCCGAAGCACCGCACGGCGGCCGTTCCTGCCAGGCCAGCATCGAACGCGCTACTCACTGCAAGAGCTAGAAATGGGGGCGCCATTGATCCAGGCATGGGAACCACGAACGCAGGCGACTGCCCCACGGAGAACAACTCCGCAACGAGACCAGGCCTATCCGTCCACCGCAGATCTTCAAGGAATCGGACCTTCTGGAAGGGCCTGTATACAGCTACCGTGGAGGTTGTCTCCGTATCACGCAGACTTTCACCGCGGAGGAGCCGCGCTTCTAGTCCCGAAGACCATTTGATCTCGGTGGGGTCGTCTGTGCGAGCTCCCCCCTGAGCCCTGGTAAAGGCTCGCGTCGCCCTCATGGTGTTTTGCTTCAACGCGGTGTCTCCGAAGTTGTAGACCCACGCGTCACGATTCGTCTTCAGACCAGGGCCTGAGACGGCGAAGATGCCACCATCCAGCGGCAGGTAACGTACGAAGTCCTCTCGACGCTGACTGACCCAATCGCCATGTTCGCTTGGGGTGATCGTCGCCGTCTCGAGCCGAGTGATGTCCACTGCCTCGCTAACCTTGCCGAGTTTCTGCTCGCGGGTGAGGTAGTCGCCGATGTCGGTGTAATGGATCGTCGCGGGACCTGACTTGGCAGGGTCCTTGACGAGGACGGTGATGGCGACGGTTGCGCGGGAGCCAGCATCGAAGATCTTCCCTCCTTCCTTGCGTGACTGCTCACCCGCAGTCCGCTGGTTGCCACGCAGGTTGTAGACGTAGATGTCGCTGAACTCATCGGTGAGGCTCTTGCGCATCCCGTCGGCGGTGTTCGAGTCAAGCCAGCCGCCGTTCGTCACGTACGCGATGATGCCGCGGTCCTTGATCCGCAAGCTCGCCCATTTGATGGCACGGATGTAGGAGTCGTACAGCGAGTTCTTGAGGGTTGCGCTCGACTTGGCCGCGTAGGTGTCGCGGATCGCGGCGTCGAGGTCGGGGTACTTCTCGTTGGCGTTGTTGTCGTTCGCCGAGTCCTGCCCCGACGAGTACGGCGGGTTACCGACGATCACCTGAATGTCGAGCTTCTTGAGCTTCTCCAGGCGCTCATTGTTCTGCACGAA
Source organism: Dermacoccus sp. NHGro5 (assembly GCF_017565385.1). Taxonomy (NCBI): domain Bacteria; kingdom Bacillati; phylum Actinomycetota; class Actinomycetes; order Micrococcales; family Dermacoccaceae; genus Dermacoccus; species Dermacoccus sp. NHGro5. The sequence continues at coordinate 19,819 of NZ_JAGEKQ010000002.1, forward strand.
CACCTCGGTGTCGAGACGGTCGTCATTCTCCCACGACTGGAACGTGTCGGTGAGGATCAGCCCCTCGAACGGCTCGTAATCCGTCGGCTGCTCCAACGACCCACGCAGATCCTGATACGTCGTCTCGATGTTGACCGCGGCGATGTAGTACGCCAGCAACAGGATCTCGTTGGCGTGCAACTCGCTGGCGTACTTGCGCGCCAGATCATGCGGCTCGATGAGGCCCAGCTGCAGCAGCCGCACGATGAACGTGCCCGTGCCGACGAACCCGTCAAGGATGTGCACGCCCTCATCACTCAGCGTCTGTCCGAAGTGTTCGCGCAGCACGGCGTCGGCCGAGCGCAGGATGAAGTCGACGATCTCGACGGGGGTGTAGACGATGCCGAGCTTGTCGACGGTGCGCTTGAACGCGGTGGCGAAGAACTTGTCGTACAACTCGACGATGATCCGCTGGCGCCCCTCGGCGTTGTCGATGCCCTCCACGCGTGAACGCACCGACTGATAGAAGCCCTCCAGTGATGAGTTCTCCGTGTCGAGGGAGTGCTCGTCGAGCAAGGCGAGCATCTTCTCCATCGCTTGGGCGACGGGGTTGTGCTCGGCGAAGTCATACCCGCCGAACAGGGCCTGGAACACGGGACGGGTGATGAGGTGCTGGGCGAGCATCTCGACGGCGTCCTCACGGCTGATGCCTTCGTTGAGGTTGCCGCGCAACCCGTCGAGGAACCGCTCGAACTCGGCCGTCACCGCAGTGTCGGGGCCAGTGAGGATGCCTTTGATGCGGGCGATGTGCTGCTCGGCGATCTTCGCGACGTCGGCCGCCCAGGACTCCCAGTAACGGCGTTCGCCGACCTTCTGCACGATCTTCGCGTAGATCGCGTCCGGCCACTCACCCCAGATGAGGTCGAGTTCGCCCTGTGTCGTCTCCTCGTCGGGCGTGTGGACGTTGCCGTCACGGTCGATGCCGGCGATGCCGATCTTCTTCGTCGGCTTCTTCTTGTTCAGTTCGATCTGGTTGACGGTCGAGGTGAATCGGTCGTCGTGGGCACGCAGCGCGCGCAGGACCTGCCAGACGGTGGCGTACTTCTTGTTGTCGTTCAGCGCCTGCTCGGGCGGCGTGCCGGCGGGCACCGCGACGGGCAGGATGATGTAGCCGTACTCCTTGCCCGGTGCCTTGCGCATCACACGGCCGACGGACTGCACGACGTCCACCTCGGACGAGCGCGGCGTGAGGAAGAGCACCGCGTCGAGGTTCGGAACGTCCACGCCCTCGCTCAGGCATCGGGCGTTCGTCAGGATGCGGCACGTGTTGTCGGCCGGCTCGGCCTTGAGCCAGTCGAGACGCTCGTTGCGAGCCAGCGCATTGAACGAGCCGTCGACGTGCTTGATCTCGATGCGCAGCGAGGTCGACTGGTCCGAGGTGTCGTCATCAGGCAGATCCACGGCAGCAACGTGCTTGTTGACGACATCAGGGAAGGCCTGAGCGATCGCCTTGGACGTCTTGATGTCCTTCGCGAACGCCACCGCGCGCTTCATCGGCGCGAGGCTCTCCCCCTCGACCGTGTCGAAGTGCTTCGCCAGGCCCTGCCAGCACCCGACCATCCGCGCGGCGTCCCCGAGCTGAATCTCGCCGTCTTGGGCGAGCTCTGCCTGGAAGTTCTTCGTCACGTACTCCTCATCGACGGCGAGGATGAGGACGCGGTAGTCGGTCAGCAGGTTCTTCTCGACGGCCTCACCGAACCCGAGACGGTGCAGCTCGGGCCCGAACTTCGTCTCATCGTCCATCGACGCGAGCTCCGCTGCGCCGTCGAGGGCCTTCTTCTTCGAGTCTTCACCGAAGATGCGCGGCGTGGCCGTCATATAGAGGCGCTTCATGCCCTGGATGACGTCGTTGTTGTGCACGCGTACGAACGCCGACTCGTCCTGCCCCGCGACGCTCACGCCCGTGGTGCGATGGGCTTCGTCGCAGATGATGAGGTCGAACGGGCCGAACCCGCCCTGGGCTTGCGCAGCCGCGACGACGTCGATCGACTGATACGTGGAGAAGATCACCGTCATCGAGTCGCTGCGCTGAGCGGCCTTCGACCAGCGTTCCTGCACGACAGCGTTGTTCGTCGACGCGGGCAGGGCGACATCGACAGCGGAGATGTCCTCGACGGCGTTGGAGCGGCTCGTCGACTTCGGGTCCGAGCAGATCGCGATCATGTCGAGCGGCACCTCAGCGTTCGCAGCCCACTCGCGCACCGTCTGACTCAACAGCGAGATCGACGGCACGAGGAACAACACGCTGCCGCCCGCGCCGACCTGCTGCTCCGCGAGACGCAACGAGGTGAACGTCTTGCCCGTGCCGCACGCCATGATGAGCTTCCCGCGATCATGCGTCGTCAGGCCCTCGATGACCTTGTCGATCGCGGTGCGCTGATGCGGGCGCGGGGTCTTCTTTCCGACCGTCGGCAACGTGTCAGGCGCCGACCAGGTGAACTTGCCCCAGTCGACGTTCGAATTCTGCAGGTCGACGAGGCTGATACGCCGCACCGTCACCGTTTGATCACGGATCGTGTCCTCAGCGTTCTTGCCCCACGGCGCGCCCGTGTCGACGACGATGCGCTGACCGAACTTCGAGGTGCCCGACGCTGACAGGAACGAGTCGATGTCCCCCTTCGACACCGTGTGGCCCTCGGCGTAGAACTTGCACTGGATCGCGACGTTCTCACCCGTCACCCGGTCGACCGCGACGAGGTCGATGCCCGTATCGCTCTTGCCGTCACGGCCTGGCCAGTCCTGCCACAACCACACGTCGGAGAACTGATCGGCGAACAACGGATCTGTCTGCAGGTACGCGGCCATGAGCTGCTCAAACCGCGAACCTTTGTCTCGCTCCGACGTCGCCTTCGCCCGCAGATCATCCAGAACTTCATGCACCGTCACGCTCATGGGGGACAGTGTCTCAGGGGAAGCGGTGGGCGCGGGCGCTGTTTCCCGTCCGAATACGAGCGAAATGGCTGGCTACGAGCGACCTGCCGCTCACTTCCAGCCATTTCGCTCGCATTCACCGTCGAGGCGAGGCGTGGTGCTCCCGGCAGGATTCGAACCTGCGACACCCGCTTTAGGAGAGCGGTGCTCTATCCCCTGAGCTACGAGAGCGTGCGCCGAAGCGCGCCCGTCAGCCTAGCCGATCATCCGGGCGCGCTGGCAGGCCTCTCCCTGGCGCCCGTCCTAAGATCACCCCATGCCCACCTGGCGAAGCCGTTACGTGCCCACCCCGCTCGGGGTCATCCGCGCGACCCCGCCTCCCGCGTCGACGCCGCCCGAGGAGACGTCGTTCGAGCCGCTTCGCGACGAGGACGACCAGCCGCCACCCGAGGCGACGATCGTCAACTCGACGATCTACGCGGGCGAGCAGAAGGTCAGCGACGCCGGGTCGATCGCCGAGGCGTGGCGCGAACTGCACCACCCGTCACACCACGACCACGGCCCGCGCATGGCGTGGATCGGCATGACGCAACCGACGCCGCGTCAACTCCAGCAGGTCGCGCGCATCTTCGACCTGCACCCCCTCGCCGTCGAGGACGCGATCGTCGCGCACCAGCGCCCCAAGCTCGAGCGTTACAACGAGACCCTCTTCGTCGTGCTGCGCCCCGCGACGTACGACGATGCGACGGAGACGGTGAAGTTCGGTGAGATCCACGCCTTCATCGGCCCCGACTTCGTCATCACGGTGCGCCACACGGCGCAGCCGGTCCTCACGCCCGTGCGGAGCCGCTTCGAGAACGACCCCGACCTGCTCGCGCGCGGGCCGCAGGCCGTCCTCTACGGCCTGCTCGACTTCATCGTCGACGGGTACGCGCCCGTCGCCGCCGGCCTCGAGAACGACATCGACGAGATCGAGACGCAGGTCTTCGAAGCCGACCCGACCGTGTCGCGCCGGATCTACGAACTCTCCCAGGAGGTCATGGAACTCCAGCGCGCCGTCAAGCCGCTGCAGACGATGCTGCGTGGCCTCGAAGCCGGCGCCGCCAAGTACGGAACCGACGACGAGATCATCACCGCCCTGCGCGACGTGCGCGACCACGTCACCTCGATCGTCGAACGCAACGACAACTTCCGCCAGTCACTGTCGGAGATCCTGCAGCTCAACGCCATCCTCGTCGCGCAGACGCAGAACGAGGAGATGAAGCGCCTCGCCGAGGTCGCCAACAACCAAGCCGACGAGGTCAAGCGCGCGTCCTCATGGGCCGCCATCCTCTTCGCCCCGACCGTCGTCGCCGGCGCCTACGGCATGAACTTCGACCGCATGCCCGAACTGCACTGGGCGTACGGCTACCCATTCGCGCTGTTTCTCATGGTCGCCGTGTCGTTCTGCATGTGGCTCGTGTTCAAACGCAAGAACTGGCTCTGACGGCGACGCGGCACGGCCCGCTCGGACGTCGCTCGCCCGCGACGCGGTGACCCCGCCACGCCCACGTCCACGCCCACGCCCGCGCCCGAGCAGCCTCACCCCGCGAGCGCCTCCTCGACACTGACGACCGGCCGGTCGGTCGCCTCGGCGACGGCGGCGTTCGTCAGCTGCCCGGCGTGCGTCGTCAGCCCGCGCCCGAGGGCAGCGTCGCCCTGGCATGCGGCGCGCCATCCGTCGTCGGCGATCTGTAGCGCGTGGCGCAGCGTGACGCCCGCAAGCGCATGGGTCGACGTGTGCGCGACGGCGCCCGGCATGTTCGCGACGCAGTAGAAGATGCTGTCGTGCACACCGAACGTCGGGTCGGCGTGCGTCGTCGGGTGCGAATCCTCGAAGCACCCGCCCTGGTCGATGGCGATGTCGACGAGCACCGAGCCCGGCCGCATCCGCGAGACGAGCTCATTGCTCACGAGGGTCGGCGCCTTCGCACCGGGCACGAGCACCGCGCCGATGACGAGATCCGCTCGCAGACAGGCGTGCTCGACCTCGTGCGCGTTGCTCATCACCGTCCGCATCCGCCCACCGGTTGCCGTGTCGATCGCCCGCAGCCGTGCGGCATCGAGATCGAGGACGGTGACGTCGGCGCCCATTCCGAGCGCCACACGAGCCGCGTTGAACCCCGACACGCCGCCGCCGAGCACGACGACATCCGCGGGGCGCACCCCCGGCACGCCGCCCATGAGCACGCCGCGCCCGCCGTACGGCTTCATCAGCGCCTGCGCGCCGACCTGCGGGGCGAGGCGCCCGGCGACCTCTGACATCGGTGCGAGCAAGGGCAGCGACCCGTCGTCGAGGCGCACCGTCTCGTAGGCGATCGAGGTGACACCGCGCTCGAGAAGCTCCCCCGTCAGCGTCGGGTCGGCCGCGAGGTGCAGGTAGGTGAACAGCACCTGGCCCTCGCGCATGCGGTGATATTCCTCGGCGACCGGCTCCTTCACCTTGAGGATGAGATCACTGTCGGCCCACACCTCGTCCGCGTCGTCGACGATGACGGCGCCCGCCGCGCGGTAGTCGTCGTCGGTGAGGCTCGAACCGTCCCCGGCGCCGCGCTGCACCCGCACCTCGTGCCCGTGCAGCACGAACTCGTTGACGCCCGCCGGCGTGCACGCCACCCGGAACTCGTTGTTCTTGACCTCGCTCGGAACACCGACCCGCATGATCTTCTCCTCCGACTCCTTCGACGTGACCGTGATCACTTGCCACGCTAGGAGTTCACCGCGCTACGAGCGAGTAGGGCCGGGCCGAGCGCCGTCAGAGCCGTCACATCCGCCCGCGATCCCACGCGGGCAGGGCTGCGATGAACGCATCGAGGGCATGGATCAGCAGCCGCCCGTCCCCCCGTTCGAGCAGCCACCCACGCCCCATCCGGCCCAGCGAGCGCGCCCGCCATGCAAACACCGGCCATGCAGCTGAGCGAGCTGACGAAGAACCTCGGCAGCCACCGGGCCGTCTACGACCTGACGCTCACCGTGCCGCGGACGCGCTCGGCCTCGACGAGGCCGCCGACAAGATCGTCGCCGACTATTCCGCAGGCATGACGCAGAAGATCGGCCTCGCCTGCGCGCTCATCCACGCCCCGCGCGTCTGGGCGCGCGGCAGCTCGAGCAGACGCTGCCCGAACTGCTCGCGAAGATCAACACCTGAGCCGTGCGACGCCCTGACGGGCGCGTCCAGGCATGCTCGTGATTGCATGGGTACTCACCGGTAACAACGAAGAGGACCGCATGAAGCACTGGATGCGCCCCGCCCTCGCGATGCTCGCCGTCGCCTGGGGCGGCAACGAGTTCACGCCCCTGCTCGTCATGTACCGCACGCAGCATCACCTGCCGCAGGTGACGGTCAACGTGCTGCTCTTCGCGTACGTCCTCGGCATCATCCCCGCGCTGCTCATCGGTGGGCCGCTCTCCGACCGCTACGGCCGGCGGCGCCTGCTCGTCCCCGCGCCGTACATCGCGATGCTCGCGAGCGCCGTCCTCGCGTTCGCCCACGCCAACGTCACCGTGCTGTTCCTCGGGCGCGTGCTGTCGGGCATCGCGCTGGGTCTCGTCATGGCCGTCGGCTCATCGTGGATCAAGGAGCTGTCGAGCCCGCCGCACGACGACGCGCCCGACGGCACCGGCGCCAAGCGTGCGTCGATGTCGCTGACGGCCGGCTTCGGCCTCGGCGCCGCGTTCGCCGGCCCCCTCGCGCAGTGGGCGCCCTACCCCGACGAGCTGTCGTACCTCGTCAACATCGTCGTGACGGCGATCGCGGCCGTGCTCGTCCTGCGCACGCCGGAGACGGTCGACGCGGCGTCGCGCTCGACGTCGTCGTTGCGTGACGATCTGCGCATCCCCGCCGTCGGCCACCGTCGGTTCCTGTTCGTCGTGCTGCCGATCGCCCCGTGGGTCTTCGGCGCCGCCGCATGTGCGTACGCCGTCCTGCCCGCGCTCATGTCGTCGCACGTCTCGTCGGCGCCGATCGCGTTCTCGGCGCTGCTGTGCGTCGTCGGCCTGACGTGCGGCTTCCTCGTCCAGTCTGTCGGGCGCCGCATCGACTCCCCCGGCACCACCCGAGCGGTGCGCGTGGGGCTCGTCGTCCTCGTCGTCGGCATGCTCGCCGGCGCGCTCGCGAGCCGCGAGCTCAACATCGCCACCGCGATCCTCGGCAGCTTCTGCCTGGGCGCCGGCTACGGCCTCGCGATGGTGAGCGGCCTGCTCGAGATCCAACGTATCGCCGGGCCCCGCGACCTCGCCGGGCTGACGGCCGTGTTCTACGGCGTCACCTATCTCGGCTTCGCCGTCCCCGCGATCATGGCGACGCTCGCGCAGGACGCCGGGTTCAGCTACCCCGCGATGTTCGAGTTCGGCGCGATCATGGCCGCGTTGTGCCTCGCCGTCGTCGTCATCGCCGACCGTCGGATGCCTGCGAACGGCTGAACGGCTTGCGGGCGCAGCTCACACGACGATTCACTCGAAGACCGTGAGGAGCACGATCGCGACGACGGCGGCGATGAGGAAGCTGCTGATCGACGAGGCGAGCAACCGCTCCGACGTGCGCTGCGGCACGAGTTCGGGGTGACGCTCGCCGTCGGCCCGGCCCGTGAACGGCGACAGGATGACGGGCGAATCGACTGGAACATAGGCCCGCGCGGCGCCCTCCAACGCGTCGAGGTCGGCGGGCGCGAACATCGAGATGCCGGCGACGAGCAACGGACGATCGCCCCCGTCGAGGAAGACGATGGCGTCCTCGGCCGTCCACCACCGAAAGCGGCGCGGCACGATGCGCGCGGTCTCGTTCCACGCGATGAAGACCTGATCACGCCCACCGGCGAGATACTCGACGCCGTCCTCGTCGACGCGCAGGCGCGTGCGCATGTCACTGAGGAACGAGAAACCGAAATAGGCGACGACGAAGACGACGACCGCGACGATGTTGCCGACCGACGGGCGAATGGCGAGCACGGGCGCCGCCAGGACGGCGAACAGCACGACCTCACAGGCGTGATGGCGCCAGAACGCCCACGGGCTCGCCTCGATGACCACGGGGCCTAGTCAACCAGACCGCGCCCGCGGCGACGAAGCGGGCGCGGGGGGCCGGTCGAGCCCCCAAGACTCCACCGACCCCGCCCATGCATCGCCCAGCCTGCACACCCCTGAGCATCGAGCGCGACGCACGGCTGACCGCCGTTCATTCATACAGACGCCCGACATCCTGAGCCGGTTGCACCTCACCGCAGACTTTTTTTCGACCCGGAGCTCCTGCTCGGGCCCAGGACGCTCGCGCGAGCGCCCGCCATGGGAGACAATCCCAATGACGCGGGGAGGCACCCTGCGACGAGCGAACCAGGGAGCCATCCGACGATGTACCGCCTCACCCCCAGCACCCACGCTTGCCTTCGTGCCGGCTCTCGTGCCGGCGCAGCCGCCCTGCTCGCCGCGGGAGCCATCGTGCTCGGCGCGCCAGCGGCAACCGCCGACCCCACCGCACCGTTGGGCTCGCCGAGCACCGGCGCGGGCGTGAGCAGCGCCGTGTTCCAGAGCGCCACGTGCAGCGCATCGGGCGGATACTCGGCCCTCGTCACCCTGACGAACGCCGCCCCTGAAGCCCAGACGTTCTCATTCACGACCGGCGCCGGAGGCGGCGCGACACCGGCAGCGACGAGTGTCGGCGCCGGTCAGAGCCTCACCGTGCGCGTCAGCACACCCTCGCAGGCCCGTGCCATCTTCGTGACGACGGCCTCCGGCGGCTCCGCCGGCTCGCTGCCCCTCAGCGGCTGCGGTGACGCACCGTCCACATCTTCGACGTTGTCCGCGACCGCTGAGCCGACACGGACACCGCGCCAGAGCACCTCGCCCGCCCCGACGAGCGACGAGCCGATGCTCGCGCCCACGATCTCATCTACGGGCGCATCGAGCCCCGCATCCCCCCTGGCCCCCACGACGCCGATGGCACCGACGACACCGCGCAGCAGTTCGACGAGCGCCACCTCGTCGCCCGAATCGTCTTCGTCTTCGTCCGGGTCGTCTTCGTCTTCGTCGTCGAGTCGTTCCAGTTCGGCGTCGTCGACCAGCACCTCCAGCCCGTCGCTCGCCCCCTCGGACGCGGCATCAGCCGACGAATCCGACTCGAGTTCGACGAGCCCCCTGCTCGTCGCCGGCGGTGTCGGCCTCGCACTGCTCGGCCTGGCGCTCGCCGTCACCGTCATTCGCCGCGACTACCACTGACGCAGGATCGTCACGGCAGACCACCACGACCCCGCTCGAAGCACGCGCCACACGAAGAAGCGCCCTCCCCGTCACGATGACGGGGAGGGCGCTTCTCAGGTGGCCGCGCGGGCCGACCGATCACATCGATCAGAGGCGACCGTAGGTCGAACCCGACAGCACCGGGTACAGGCCGGTGACGGTGCCCGGGTGGCGCGCCTCGTAGACCATGCCGTTGCCGGCGTAGATCGCGACGTGGCCCGGCAGGAAGACGAGGTCGCCGGGGCGCGGGTCGCTGACGGGCGTCGTCATCGCCTTGATGGCGCCCGACTGGTGCGGCAGCTGGATGCCGGCCTTCGCGAAGACCATCGCGACGTAACCGGAGCAGTCGGCACCGGAGGTCGACGATCCGCCGTAGACGTAGGGGATACCCGTCAGGCCCGCGGCGATGGAGACGACTCCGGAGTTCGAACGCGAGGCGGAAGCCGTGTTCGTGGCCTTCTGCGCGCTCGAGGCGTAGGTCGGCGTGGCCGAGTGCGTCGTGGTGGCGTGACGCACCGTCGCGCGGTGCACGGGTGCCTGCTGGTGACGCGGCGTCTGGGCGACCGGGCGAGCCTGGGTGTGCTGCGAAACCGCCTGGCGAGCGTGCGTGCGATGCACGCGCTGGTGCGTCGCGGTGGCGCGCTGGGTGTTCGTCGACTGCGACGCGGCGGGCGCGGTGCGCTTCTTGACGACAATCGAGCGACGCTGCACCGGCTCGGCGATCTTCGCCTTGCGCTCGGCCTTGACGGGCTTCACTGAGGCCGACGTCAGCGCACTGCGGGCCTGCGAGCGCGACACCTGCTTCAGCGCCTGCGACGTCGCGCGCGTCGACTTCTTCGCGGCGGCGGGCTTCGCGGCGGCCTTGGCGGCGGGCTTCGGGGCGGCCTTCGGGGCGACGACGAGCTTCTTGGCCGGCGTGACGGTCTTGAGCTCGAGGGGTGTCGTGGCGGCAGCCGCGGCCTCGTGAACGGCGCCCGACTCAGGGGCCGCACCGGCGCTCTGCGTGATGCCGAGACCAGCGATCAGACCACCGGAGACGGCGACGGTCGTGGTGAGCATGGCCAGGGTGCGCGTCTGCTTCACAGGACGCAGCGGGCCCGGCGTGTTCTTGATGGACAATGTGCAACCTCTCGAACGCCTGTGAGGTGAGCTGTCGGGTTCGGACCTGTTGCTCGGCCCGGCTCTCGGCGCTTCGTGCGTGCGACGCGAGCTTCACCCCGAGTTCTTGATCTGCGCTTCGCGGATCAGGAACGAAGAAGTGGGTCCCCCACCCCTGCCAGGTGGTGTAGCTGACATGACTCGCGCGCCGCAGGCAGGGCTCGGCGTGTCCGGCACGCGAGTGTTCGTTGTCGAACCAGGTAAGACGGTAACGAATCAGTCACGACGACGGTGAATCAGGAACCGGCGAGATTGGCGTCATTCCGGCGTCGAGCACCTGTCTCAGGCCCCGTTCGTCTTGCCACCAGCGGAGGTTCAGATTCCGTTACAGAGTGCGCTCGTGATGAACATCACATGCAACCTCAGGCCTGCTGACCCGTCACGGACACGAATACGTGCGAGGCGACGTCCTCGGGCAGCGACACGGCGTCGTCAGGCCGATCGGCGACGACCGCGTGGACGCGGTCGCCGTCAGCACGCACGTCGAGGGCCACCCCGGGGCTCAGCCCGACGCTCGTCAGCACCGCGAGAGACTCGGCGTCCGCCTGCGCGGGCTCGCCGATGCGGCGCACCACCACGCGCAGCGACTCGCTGCCGGCCACCTCGACGAGCGACTGCACGCCGTCACGGAAACCCTCCGGCGCCTCGCCCCAGCCGAGCTCGTCCAGCCCGGGAATCGGGTTGCCGTACGGGGACAGGCCCTTGTCGACGATGAGCTCGAGGATCTTGCGCTCGACGCGCTCGCTCATGACGTGCTCCCACCGGCACGCCTCGTCGTGGACGTACTCGAGCTCGAGGCCGATGACGTCGACGAGCAACCGCTCCGCGAGGCGATGCTTGCGCATGACGCGAGTCGCGAGCAGGCGCCCCTCGGGTGTCAGTTCGATGCGCCGGGAGTTCGCGACGTGGAGCAGACCGTCGCGCTCCATGCGCGCGACCGTCTGCGACACCGTGGGCCCGGAGTGGCCGAGGCGCTCCGCGATGCGGGCGCGCAACGGGGGGATGCCCTCTTCTTCGAGGTCATAGATGGTGCGCAGATACATCTCGGTGGTGTCGATCAGGTCAGTCACGACGACAAGAGTGCCACCTCCGGCGCCGCCGCGCACGGGTGCTCGCAATACCGGCGTCGGTGGGGCGAGGCTCGGAGCATCAGTCGCGCGAACGGATCGCCTCGAGCGGACCGCCGGAATGAGCAGGACGGGCAGCGCCTCGGAGGTGTTCGTCAGAGCGATGTTCGTCAAAGGAGCGACGTCGGCAGGGGTGAGGCCGGGCGAGCCGCGAAGGCAAGGGGGCCGAAAGAGAAGAACCCGAGGCGCGCGCTCACGAAGAGCGCTGCGGCCTCGGGGTGAAGCGCAGCCGCCAGGGGGGAGGGAGTGCGGCGCGCTTCGTGACGAGACGCTACACCCGCTCCCCCCATCATTGAAAGTTAAATCGGGAAGCCAGGGCTGTGAAGATGCTGTGAGCTTCGCAACGCGCTGTCAGAGCCATTCGCCGAACGCGGCCGGCTCGCGCGTGAAGCGGTATGTGGCCCAGTTGAGTTGGGTGACGGAACCGTCGGCGTCGCGGGTGATGACGAGCCATTCGCCGCGCTCGCGACCCGCGACGGTGCGGTAGCGGTCTTCGTCGACGCGCTCGAAGACGGCCGGCGCCTTCCACTCGGGCAACCCCTCGACGCGAGCCTTGAGCGTGCCGCCCTCGACGACGAACGTGAACTGCGTCCCCTCCGAGAACCACACCCCGAGCAGCGGGACGAGCTCCGGGGGCACGGTGATCCCGGGCGTCCAGGCTGCGGGCAGCTCGGGTTCGCGCTCCTGGACGGCGCTCGCGAGGTCCGTGGCGAGGGCCGCGGGATCGGGGGTGTGCGTCGCGTTCATGAGAGCGACGCCCGTCGTCGCGCTCTCGCGGTGCGTGAAGACGCCGGTGATCGCGCCCGGCCAACCGCCGGTGTGGCCGACCCAGATGCGATCGTCACGGCGCAGCAGCATGAACCCGAGACCCCATGCGGCGCCCCAGCGATCGACGTCGGCGACGATCTGCGGCTGACACATCTCCTCGAGCGTGTCGGCGGAGAGGATCGCGGGGTCGGGGTTCGCGACGAAACCTCCCCAACGCGCCATGTCGCGCACACTCGAGACCATGCCCGCGGCCGGCGCGATGGCGCGCGAGTCGAAGACGGGTTCGTCGACGGGGACGTCGCTGTACGGCGGCACGAAATAGGTGCCCGCAGCATGCGGATCGGTGTCGACGCCGCCCGGGTAGCCGAGAGTTGTCGACGTCATGCCGAGTGGGTCGAGGAGCCGACGCTGCACGCTAGCGAACCAGTCGCCACCGTCGAGACGATTGATCATCTCGCCGAGCAGCGCGTACCCGAGGTTCGAGTAGTGGAAACGCGTGTGAGCGGGCAAGACGCGTTCGCTGTGGGCGAGGCTCGCGAGGAACTCGTCGCGACCCGGCATGACCAGCGTGTCGAACACGTCGCCGACGGCCTCGCGCTGGATGCCGGAGCTGTGCGACATGAACTGACGCGGCGTCATGCGCGCTAGCGGCGAATCGGCGGTAATGGTGTCAATGATGTCGCGGGCCGGAGCGTCGATGTCGAGCTTGCCCTCGTCGCGCAGGGCCATGATCGTCACCGCCACGAACGTCTTCGTGTTCGACGCGATCTGGAAGCGCGTGTTCTCGTCGGGCGCAGTCTGCCCGACGCGCTCCGCGCCGACGTTCTGGCCGAGGTGCGCCGCCCCGAAACCGTTGTGCCACAGCAGCGTCCCGCGTCGCGCCACCCCGGCGGCGAGGCCCGGCACGCGACCCGAGCGCTGAGCGTCGAGGGCGATGCGGTCGAGAGCCGTCGTCGTCTCGCGCGACAACCGCGTCGCCGTCGAGGGTTCGACGCGCCCGTCGACCTGAGAGACGCCGGACGTGGCAGCACGATCAGCCTGCACGTCCCGCGCGGCCGACGTCATCGCGGCAGCGTCAGCCTGGGAGTCGAGCGTCGCGGTAGCTCCTTCGTCCTGCGCGTCGAGTGCTGCCAGGGCACGATCGGTCGACGGGTCGTGGGGTGTCGGCGTGGACGAGTCAGTCATACCTCCACGCTAGGTGGTGACGCCGTCCGCTCCGGTTTTGCGGGCCGGCGAATCAGCGACGGCAGATTCGCGGGCGGCCTCGAGACGCATCACTGCCACGCGTCGCCGCCCCGCCTCGCCATGCCGGCGACGCCCCACTCGTATCCATCGGCGATTTTCGTCCACATTCGCGAATCTCGCCCCATCTGCGAACGGCGTCCACCCCGGCGAATCGCGTCCCCATCTGCGATTTGCACACGTCGACGGCTCAGGGCCAGCGACGTTCGATACGCCAGGCTGACGGGTCGTCGAGGTCGCCGTCGCCGACGCGCACGTAGACGAGGCGGTCGTGCAGACGGGAACGGCGCCCCGCCCAGAACTCGATCTCGTCGCAGTTGATGCGGTAGCCGCCCCAGAAGTCGGGCAGGGGGACGTCGTCGGCGCCGCCCGTGTCGGGGTAACGGGCCGTCATCTCGGCGTTGGCGGTCTCGAGCTCGGCGCGGCTCGTCAGCGGCCGCGACTGCTTCGACACCCACGCCCCGACGCGCGAACCATACGGGCGCGAGTCGAAGTAGGCGCGCACGACGTCACGAGGCAGCTCGACGGCGCTACCGGTGAAGCGGATCGCGCGAAACATCAGCGGCCACGTGAGCGCCCCGGCGATCTGGTCGTTCTCGGCGATGTCACGGCCCTTGGCCGATTCGAGGTTCGTGTAGAAACCGGGGCCGTCGGCCCCGAGGTAGCGCATGAGGACGGTCCGCACGTGCGGCGCGCCGGCGGCGTCGGCCGTCGCGATGCTGATGGCCTCTGGCTCGGGCACGTCGCCTTGGGCATTCTGGCGTTCGCGTGCCTCGCGCACCCATGCCTCGATCAGCTCGAGCGGCGCCGCGGGCAACTGCGACTCGTCGAGACCTTCACCGTCGTAATCCATGCGCACCTCGGTCATGCCCCCATCTTGCCCGCCCGGGCCGCTGCGCAGGGCGCCGGGGCGCAATCTGCGTCGGGACGAGCGGACAGGCCCGGTTCCGGAGGCACTCAGCGACGATTCTCGCCGCCTCCGCCGTGACGGTTCTCGCGGCTGCCCGGCTTGGCGCTTGGTTGGCGGTCACACTGACGTTTTCTGCCGGGCACGTCGGGCAGGTGATGACCTGACGGGTCACAACCTGACGGAGCGTGGGCGCTCGGTCTGCGCACCTCGGGACGAGGGCGCGTATCGCCTTTGACACCCTCCCGACGCGTCGACGGGCGCCGCCACCGGTCGCGCACTGGCCCGTCATGATCAACACGCCCGGCCAGCCTGTCTGGTCAGGACGAGCACCAGCGGGTGCGCAACCCCGCGCCCGCGCGGGACGGCCCCGTCGACTCGCCATTTCGGCCGCGCCCAGCCCACGACCCGCCCTGCGGAAAAGGTACCCGCCATGCGAAACGGGCGGCGCGGGCTGCAGCGCCCGTCCTAGAGTCGACAACGTGACTGACGCGAAGAGCAATGACGCGAAGAGCCCCGCCATCGTCATCCCCGACGCTCTCAAGCCGAGCGACGGACGCTTCGGTGCCGGCCCGAGCAAGATCCGCCCCGACGCACTCGCAGCGCTCGCCGCTGCAGGCGAGGGTGCAACTCCGCTGCTCGGCACGTCACACCGTCAGGCGCCGGTGAAGAACCTCGTACGCGAGGTGCAAGAGGGCCTCGCGCAGATGTACGACCTGCCTGACGGCTACGAGACGGTGATGGGTCTCGGCGGGTCGAACGCGTTCTGGGACGTGGCCGCGTTCAGCCTGATCGAACACCGCCAGCAGAACCTCGTCTTCGGCGAGTTCACCGCCAAGTTCGCGACGTCCGCGACGGCGCCGTTCCTCGAGGCGCCCGACATTGTCGAAGCCCCGGCGGGCAGCGTCGCCGAGGCGCAGCCGAAGCCCGGCATCGACACTTACGCGTGGGCGCACAACGAGACGTCGACAGGCGCGATGGCGCCCGTCACGCGCCCGGCAAACACCGACGACGACACGCTCGTCCTCATCGACGGCACGTCCGCCGCGGGCGGCCTGCCCGTCGACCTGACCGAGTGCGACGTCTACTACTTCGCGCCGCAGAAATCGTTCGCGAGCGACGGGGGCCTGTGGTTCGCGTTCATGTCCCCCGCCGCGATCGAGCGGGTCGCGCGCATCAAGGCGTCGGGCCGCTGGATCCCACCGTTCCTCGACCTCGACGCCGCCATCACGAACAGCCGTCAGGCGCAGACGTACAACACGCCGGCGCTCGCGACGTACGTCCTCATGAAGGCGCAACTCGACTGGTTCAACGCGAACGGCGGCCTCGACTTCGCCGTCGAACGTACCCGCGCCTCATCGAAGGCCCTCTACACGTGGGCGGACGCGCACCCGCACGCGACACCGTTCGTCACTGACCCGGCGCACCGCTCCCTCGTCGTCGGCACGATCGACTTCGACGACGCCATCGACGCGGCGGCGATCGCGGCGACGCTGCGCGCCAACGGCATCGTCGACGTCGAGCCCTACCGGAAGCTGGGACGCAATCAGCTGCGCGTCGGCATGTACCCTGCCGTGGAACCCACCGATGTGGCGGCGCTCACCCACTGCATCGACCACGTCATCGAACGGCTCTGACGCCACCGTCACCTCAGGCCGCTCCAACGAAAGGCCCACCGCGTGCCCCTCGCTCACAACCTCACTCGCGAAACCGCCCAGCACCGTTCTCGCACAGTGACATTGAGCGACCAATCCATTCACCTGGATCTGACGGGCGCGCCGACGGAGGCCGCGACGTTCACCTCGACGTCGACACTGCGCCTCACCTGCACCGAAGGTGCGGTGTCGATCGACCTCGTCGCCGATGCCGCCCCATGCGTTCTGCTCGACGGCGTCGAACTCGACGCGAACGCCACGAGCTTCGAGGATTCTCTCGTCACCGTCCGCGGCCTGACGCCGGGGCGCGAGCACGTCGTCACCGTCATCGCCGAGTGCCACTACAGCCACACCGGCGAAGGCCTGCACCGCTTCCGCGACCCGCAGGACGGCGAGACGTACCTGTTCACCCACTTCGAACCGACCGACGCCCGCCGCGTCTTCGCCTGCTTCGACCAGCCCGACCTCAAGACACACTTCGCGATCAGCGTCACCGCCCCGTCGCACTGGCTCGTGCGCAGCAACGGCGCACCCGAGAGCGCCGAACCGGCCGCCGCGAGCGACGAGACGCACGGCAACACCACCACCGACCTCACCCTCACGACGTTCACCCCGACGATGCCGCAGTCGACGTACATCGTCTGCGTCATCGCGGGCCCATACGCGCTGGTCGAGGACGAGGCGGCGCTGAGCGACGGACGCCGCGTGCCGCTGTCGATCATGTGCCGCCCGGCGATGCGCGCGAGCCTGCCCAGCGCGGACATGCTGCGCTGGACGAAGGCCGGGCTGCCGTGGTGCGAGCGCAAGTTCGGCTGCAGCTACCCCTGGGGCACCTACGACCAGATCTTCGTGCCCGAGTACAACATCGGCGCGATGGAGAACCCGGGCCTCGTCACGTTCAACGAGAACTACCTCAAGCGCGGCGACGCGACCCGCAGCGAACGCGAAGCGCTCGCCACGACGCTGCTGCACGAGATGGCGCACATGTGGTTCGGCGACCTCGTCACGATGCCGTGGTGGGACGACCTGTGGCTCAAGGAATCGTTCGCCGACTTCATCGGCGCGCAGGCCGCGTCCGAAGTCACCGAGTTCGACGACGCGTGGGCCACGTTCGGGCTGGGCCGCAAGGCGTGGGCGTACTCCGCCGACCAGCTGCCGACGACGCACCCCATCGTCGCCGACATCCCCGACGTCGAAGCCGCGCGCGCCAACTTCGACGGCATCACCTACGCGAAGGGCGCCTCCGTGCTGCGCCAGCTCGTCGCGTACGCCGGTGAGGACGCGTTCTACGAGGGCGCGGCGCTGTACTTCGAACGTCACGCCTTCACGAACGCGACCCTCGACGACTTCCTCGACGCCCTCGGCGAGGCGAGCGGACGCGACATGACGGCGTGGGCGCAGGCCTGGCTGCAGACGTCGGGCCCCGACACGCTCGAGGTGGCCAGCGGCGTCATCACGCGCCGCGGCGACCGCACGCGCCCGCACCGCTTCCACACCACCGCATTCGACGTCGAGGCGCCCGACGCCTCCGAAGCCGCCGCCTGGCACGCCACCGGCGACGCGTGGCTCGACCTCGAAGGCGAGAGCGACACGCTCGAGCTGCCGGGCGAACTGCGCGGCGCGGTCGTCCTCGTCGACGACGAGGACTGGACGTACGCGAAGATCGCGCCGAGCACCGAGACGCTCGAGCTGTTCGCGACGCAGCTCTGCCACCTCGCCTCGGCGACGCATCGCGCCACGGCGTGGGGGCAGCTGTGGCAGGCCACGCGTGATGCGCGCCTGCCCGCCGAGACGTTCGTGCGCGCCGCGCTGACCCAGCTCGCGGACGAACCGTCGGCGACGATCGTCGACGGCGCGGGACGGTTCGCGATCGCCGCGATCACGTCCTACCTGCCCGACGCCGCCTCGCGCGCCGACTGGGCGCAGGCGTTCTGGCGTGTCGCGATCGACCGGGCCGACGCGTCGACGGGCACCGATCTTCCGGGCGTGTGGCGCCGACTGGCCCTCCTCGTCGCGGCCCTTGCCCCGAGCGTCGACGATGAACTGCGCGCCCTGCTCGACGCGCACACCCCGTTCGAGCCCGGCCAGGACGAGCGTTGGAGCGTCCTCACCTCACTCGCGGCGCACACCCGTGACGACGACGCCCGTCGCGACGTCGACGCCCGCCTCGCAGATGAACGCACGCGCGACACGACGCAGCGCGGTGCAGCCCAGGCGCTCGGCGCGACGGCAGCTCTCGGCCTCGACGACACCAAGCAGGCCGCGTGGCAGCGCGTCGACGACGCGTCGCTGACGAACGAGCAGGTCGCCGCGCTCGTCGCCGGGTTCACCCACCCCGCGAGCGTCGAGCTGGCCGGCGCGTACGCCGACAGCTACCTCGATCACCTCGAGACGTGGTGGCGCGAGCGCAGCCAGGTCATCGCCTCACGCCTCGTGCGCGGCCTGTTCGACACCCAGCCGAACACCGAAGCCGCAGAAGCCTGGCTCGCCTCGCATCCCGACGCGCCGGGGGCACTGCGTCGGATCGTCGTCGAGGAGGTCGACCAGCTGCAGCGTCGCCGCCGCGCGCAGGCCGTCAGCGACGGCTCGCGCCCCTGAGCCACATACCCGAAGGGCCGGGCCTCAGTTCGCGAGCTGCGCCACGAGCGGCACGAGCACGAACGCGGCGAGGGCGATGATGACGATGAGTCGGCGGGTCTTCGGGGTCATGTCGCCGATTCTCTCACCGCGAGATGGGTGGGCCGCATCGCGATGACGTCGCGCGCCGCGTAGTGCCGCACCCGCATCAGGGCGAGGCCGGCGACGAGCGTCGCGACGCCGACCGCGACGCTGCCGACCGCGATCGTCGCGCGGGCGCCGAAGGTGTTGCCGATCCACCCGATGAGCGGCGCGCCGACGGGCGTGCCGCCCATGAGGATCGCCATGTAGAGCGCCATGACGCGCCCGCGCAGCTGCGGGTCGACGGAGAGCTGGACGCTCGCGTTCGCCGTCGTCAACGCCGTCAGCGCACACAACCCGACGGGCACGAGGAACGCGCCGAACAGCCACACATTCGGCGCCATCGCGGCGAGTGCGGAGAACACCGTGAACCCGGCGAGCGCCGCGAGCAGCAGCCGCAGTGACGGCGACTTGCGCCGGGCCGCGAGCAGCGCCGCGGCCAGCGACCCCACCGCCATCACCGACGAGATGATGCCGTAGGCGCGCGCGTCGGCGTGGAAGACGCTCGTCGCCATGAGCGCCGTCGTGATCTGGAAGTTCATGCCGAACGTGCCGAGCACGAACACGAGACCCATGATGAGCTGCAGGTCGCGCCGCCGACTCACGTAGGCGAAACCTTCGCGCACCCCGCCGCGGCCACGCCGTCGGGGCGCCGGCCGTAGTTCGCGCGGATTCATCGCGAGCAGCGCGGCGAGGACGGCGACGAACGACGCCGCGTTGAGCACCATCGCCCAGCCTGTGCCGATGCCCGCGATGAGCAGACCCGCGACGCCGGGGCCGATGAGGCGCGCCGCGTTGAACGACGCCGAGTTGAGACCGACGGCGTTCGTCAGGTGCCCCTCGGGCACGAGTTCGGAGACGAACGCCTGACGCGTCGGGTTGTCGAGGGCCGTCGCGATGCCCTGCACGAGGGCGATGCCGAAGACGCTCGCGAGCGTCGCCGAGCCCGTCAGCAGCAGCCCCGCGAGCACGAGCGACGTCACCGCGAGCGCGCTCTGGCTCAGCATGAGCAGACGCCGCTTGGGGTAGGCGTCCGCGAGGGATCCGGCGAACGGGGCGAGAAGGACGACGGGCGCGAACTGCGTCGCGGTGATCGCGCCGAGCGCGGCGGCGTCGTGGTGCGTCAATTCGGTGAGGACGACCCAGTCCTGCGTCACGCGCCCGATCCACGTGCCGACGTTCGACACGAGCGCGCCGCTCGCGTAGAGGCGATAGTTGTGGATGGACAACGAGGCGAAGGTGGGGCTCGTGGTGACTCCTCAGGACGACATGGCTGACGGCAGCCTCGTCAACACCTGCCCCGTCCGGAATATTCCTGTTCGATCATTCCTCGGCGTCGGTCGCGCGGCCGTCGAGCACGTCCTCCTCGCGCACGCCGTTCTCGAGCACGTCATCCCTGAGCCGCAGCCCGTACGTCGCGAGCGAGAGGTCGGCGAGCTTGCGCGTCGCCTCGGGGTCGTCGTCCTGCCAGGCGCGGGCGACGTCGTCGTCGATGGCGGCGAGCGCACGGGGCGAGGCGCTCGTCAGCGCTTCGAGCGCGAGCAACCGGCGTCCGCCCGGCATGGAACGCAGGCGGGCGAGGCGCCCCGCGGTGACGGCGTAGCGCAGGCGCGTCAGCAGCCACGGCACGAGCGCGAGGACGATCGGCAGCGCCGCCGTCAGCACCCCGAGCAGGACGGCGAAGCGGCCCAGCCCCGTCGCGAGGTCGTGCCCCGAGCCGGCCATGTCCGTCGCCGTGCCGGCGGCCTTGTCGAACGGGGTGCGCACCTCGGAACCGACGAACGGGACCTTCGCGACGGCATTCGCCGCGTCCGTCATGTCGAGCGCCAGGCTGGAGCTGCCGTGCTCGAGCTTCTGCGCGCCGCTCTGCGCCACGAGCGCCCGGTCGTGGACGACGGTGCCCGCCCAGATCGCGAGGACGCACCACAGCGCGAGGGCCACGTCGGCCACGATCTGACGGGTGCGGCGCGAACCGCGATCGGCGTAGAACTTGAGCCCCATGACGTGTCTTCTCTCCATCAGGATCGGGTGCGTGCCGCTGCGTGCCGTCCCATCGTAGGGGTCACCTTCTCCAGCCGACTTCCAGCGAACGTCCAGTCGGGCGGGCGAGAATGACAGGCATGAGCACGCCCGAAGCACGCATCCTCATCGTCGAGGACGACACCAACATCCGCGAACTGCTCGCCACGAGCATGAAGTTCGCCGGTTTCGACGTCTCCGTCGCCGGCACCGGCAGCGAAGGGCTCGCCCTCGCCGCGACGCAGGAGTTCGACCTCGCCGTGCTCGACGTCATGCTTCCCGACATGGACGGCTTCGCCGTCACGAGCCGCCTGCGCGAGGGCGGACGCGAACTGCCGATCGTCTTCCTCACCGCCCGCGACTCCGTCGACGACACCGTCAAGGGCCTCACCGTCGGCGGCGACGACTACATCACGAAACCGTTCAGCCTCGAAGAGGTCGTCGCGCGCATCCGGGCGGTCCTTCGCCGCACGAAGGCCGACGACTCGGACGGCCCCACCGTCACCGTCGGCGACCTCGAGCTCGACGACGACAGCCACGAGGTGCGCCGCGCGGGCCGCGTCATCGACGTCTCCCCCACCGAGTTCAAGCTGCTGCGCTACCTCATGCTCAACGCCGGTCGCGTCGTGAGCAAGGCCCAGATACTCGACCACGTGTGGGACTACGACTTCCGCGGTGAGGCCGGCATCGTCGAGTCGTACATCTCCTACCTGCGCCGCAAGATCGACGTCGACGGTCTCGAACCGCTCATCCACACCAAGCGCGGCGTCGGATACGTGTTGCGCGAACCGCGCTGACGCAGGCGATCCCCCTGGTCTCCCCCGACGGCTACACGCTGCGCCAGCAGTACCTGCGACTGCGGCGCGGCGTCCACCGCTGGCCGCTGCGCGCCCGCATCGTCGCCGTCCTCGCCGGCCTGCTCGGCGCAGCGATGTTCGTCGTCGGCACTGCCGGGTCCTGGCAGCTGCAGAGCTACCTCGTCCAACGCGAGGACGCCGACCTCGTCGCCGCCGCGCCCACCCTCGTCGCCTCGACGATCCAGCAACAGGCCGAGCACGCGCGCGTGACGAGCGCCGTGCCCGTCAACGTGTACGCCGTCCGCATCGTCGGCGCGCAGGAGACGAACGACTTCGTCCCCGCCACGGGGCCCCGCCCCGACTTCCCAGACGTGACGAAGGCCAGCGCCATCGCGCACGGCGGGCACCCCTACACCGTCCACTCGCAGGGCGAGAGCACCGTGTCGTGGCGCGTCGTCGAAGGCATCGACGAGACCACCGACGAGCCGTACGCCGTCGCCGTCAGCATGGCGAACGTCGACACCGTCGTGCGACGCATGCAGGTGCTCACCATCGGCGTCAGCGCGATCGCGCTGCTGTTCGCGACGCTCGCGGCGCTGTGGGCGGTGCGGCGGGCGATGCGGCCACTGCGAGCCATCGAGGACACCGCAGCCGCCATCGCCGCGGGCGACCTGACACGCCGCGTCCCCAACCCCGACTCCGCCGACGAGATGGAGAGCCTCGCGCGCTCGCTCAACGTCATGCTCAGCCAGGTCGAACGCTCGATGGAGATCAAGGACCGCAGCGAGGAGAGCATGCGCTCCTTCGTCGCAGACGCCTCGCACGAGCTGCGCACTCCCCTCGCCACCGTCCGCGGCTACGCCGAGCTGTACCGTCAGGGCGCGGTGAGCGACCCCGACGACGTCGCCGCCGGCTTCCGCCGCATCGAGGACGAGGCGAAACGCATGAGCGCCATGGTCGACGACCTGCTCCTGCTCTCTCGCCTCGAGACGGAGCAGCGCGCCGCGACGATCGGGGCCACCGCGCCCGGCACGCCGCGACGCCATCACGACGTCGACCTCACCGTCATCGCCGCGGACGCCGTGAGCGACGCAGAGGCCCGCGGGGACGGCGAGCGCCGCTTCGCACTGCACGGGCTCGGCGGCGGCCTGGGCCCCGTCATCATCAGCGCAGACGAGCAGCGCCTGCGCCAGGTGATGACGAACCTCGTGAGCAACGCCGAACGCTACGCTCCGGGCACCGAACCCATCGAGGTCGGCGTCGGTGCGGTCGACGGGCGCGCCGTCGTCGAGGTCGCCGACCACGGCCCCGGCATCCCCGCCGACATGCGTGGCCGCATCTTCGAACGCTTCTACCGTGCCGACGTCGCCCGCAACCGCGCGAGCGGCAGCACCGGCCTCGGCCTGTCGATCGTCGCCGCGATCGTCGCCGCCCACGACGGTGAGGTGAGCGTGCGCGAAACCCCCGGCGGGGGCGCGACGTTCGTCGTCAGCCTGCCGCTTGCCGCGCCGGATTCACAGGCGCAGCACAGCTCGCATCACGTTGCCGACGAGACTGATGACGTGGAATAGCCTCGACTGACTACTCTCGTGACCCGAGAGGCCCCCTCAGCGCATCGGCCGACGCAGCCCGCGTCAGCGCCGATCCGAGACCAGGAGCAGTGCCATGACCGAGACGCCCGACAGCGCCCCGAACCCCGACGAGCGACCGGACGGCGCCCGCCGTCACCAGCTGCCGGGCCAGGCTCCATGCCCTGACGACACGCAGGTGATCCGCTCCGAACCGGCCCGCCTCGACGCCCCACCCGCCGGGGGGATGCCAGCGCCCGCCCCCGCGCCGACGTCCGGGCCTCAGCCCGGGTACCAGCCGAAGCCCGGGTACCAGCCGCAGCCCGGGTATCAGCAGCCGTGGGCTCAGCCGGGATACGAGCAGCCGGGAGCGGCGTACGGCGTCGGCTCGCAGCCTGCCGGTGGCGGGCGTTCGGGACGCGGCGGGCGCGGCCTCGCGCAGATCGGTGCGGCCTCGCTCCTCGCGGCGGCCTTCGCGTCCGCCGGGACGTACGCCGTCGTCCAGCGCGACGACACCGGCGCCGTCTCGGGCGGCGGCAACTCGACGGTCATCAAGGCCGACCCGGCCGACTTCGCCGACGCCGGCGCGATCAACTGGTCGGCGACGGCCGCGAAGGTCAACCCGAGCGTCGTCTCGATCGACGTCAGCTCCGGCTCCAGCGGCGGCGAGGGCTCCGGCGTCGTGCTCGACAAGAGCGGCAACATCGTGACGAACAACCACGTCGTCAGCGGCGCCGGGTCGAACGCGACCGTCACCGTCACGCTCAACAACAACCGCACCTACCCAGCGAGCGTCGTCGGCACCGACCCGTCCACCGACCTCGCCGTCATCCGCATCAAGGACGTCCCGGACCTGCACCCCGTCGAGATGGCCGACGACAGCAAGCTCGTCGTCGGTCAGCCCGTCATGGCTGTCGGCAACCCCCTCGGCCTCGCAGGCACCGTGACGACGGGCATCGTCTCCGCCCTCGACCGGCCGGTGACGACGAGCGAGAGCGACTCCGACAGCTCCTCGACGTCGACCTCGACCGTCGTGACGAACGCGATCCAGACGAGCGCCGCGATCAACCCGGGCAACTCGGGTGGCGCGCTCGTCAACGGCAGCGGCAAGCTGATCGGCATCAACTCCTCGATCGCGTCGCTGTCGAACGGCGCCTCGGGCGGCCAGAGCGGCAACATCGGCATCGGCTTCGCCATCCCGAGCAACGTCGTGAAGAACATCTCGGGCCAGCTCATCGCCAAGGGCAAGGCCGAGCACGCGCTGCTCGGCATCGGCACGTCGCCGACGGAGGTCAAGAGCGGCAACGCGACGCTGACGGCGGCGAAGGTCGCGTCCGTCGCCCCCGGCAGCGGCGCCGCCAAGGCGGGGCTGCGCAAGGACGACGCGATCACCGCGATCGACGGCGAACCCGTCACCTCGCCCAACGCGCTCGTCGGTCAGGTGCGCTCGCGTACCGTCGGCAGCGCCGTCAAGCTGACGATCATCCGCGACGGTCGCCAGCAGGAGGTCTCGGTGACGCTGGGAGCTCAGTCCGACGTCAAGAATTGAGCGCTCCCCGCAACGGGTGCCAGGCGTAGAGTGAGGGATTCTGCCTCCACTGCCCCCGAAGGTGGTTCGCCATGCCCGCTCCCGTGCTCGAGCCTGCGCTCGACCCCGTCCTCGACCACGAACGCGCGCACCTCGCCGCCGCACGCGCCCAACTCGCGCGCATGCGCGATTCGGCCGCCTCGCTCGACGCGTCGCGGGCCAGCGACGCCGTCAGCAGCGAGGCGCTCGGGGCGACGCTCGCCCGCCGCGTCGCGGCGCTGACCGACGACCCGTCGACGACGCTCTTCTTCGGCCGCATCGACTGGCGCGACCCGGCCGCGGGTGACGCCGCGCGCCTCGAGGAGCTCTACGTCGGGCGCCGCCACGTCTCCGACGAGGCAGGCGACCCGCTCGTCATCGACTGGCGGGCGCCCGTGTCGACGGCGTTCTACCGCGCCTCCCCTGCCGAACCGATGGGCGTGTCGCTGCGGCGGCGCTTCGGCGTCGAACGCGGCGAGCTGACGGCGTACGAGGACGAGTGTCTCGATGCTCCTGGGGGCACCGACGAGGCGGGCGCCGACGACCGGGCGGGCAGCGACATCCTCGCCGCCGAGATCGAACGCCCCCGCTCGGGCCCGATGCGCGACATCGTCTCGACGATCCAGCCCGAGCAGGACGCGCTCGTGCGCGCCGACGTCGCGACCACCGTCTGCATCCAGGGCGCGCCCGGCACCGGCAAGACCGCTGTCGGCCTGCACCGCGCGGCGTGGCTGCTGTACTCGTTCCGTGCCCGCCTCGATCGCGCCGGCGTCCTCGTCGTCGGCCCCAACGCGGCGTTCCTCGACCACATCTCCGCGGTGCTGCCGTCGCTCGGCGAGGCGCGCGTCGCGCACGCGACGATCGAGACGCTCCTCGACGGCAGCTACCGCGACGACACCCCGAAGAACCGACGCTGGCTCGTGCGCGGCGCGGACGAGGCGCAGGTCGCCGTCCTCAAGGGCGATGCGCGGTGGGCCGGCATCATCCACCGCGCGGTGTGGGCCCACGTCGGGCACCCCGACGAGGCGCTCGTCGTCCCCCGTGGCGCGCGACGCTGGCGGGTGCCCGCGTACGAGGTGGCCGAGATCGTCGCCGAACTCCGTTCGCGCGGCGTGCGATACGAGGCCGCGCGGGCGATGATGGCGCAGCGCCTCGCGCACAGCGTCATGCTGCAGCTCGAGGCCGCGGGCGACTCCCCCGACGATCGCGTCCAGGATTCCATCGCCCGCAGCGCGCCGGTGAAGGCGTACGTCAAGGCCCTGTGGCCGCAGCTCGACGCCGCCGGCGTCGTCCACCGCCTCCTGTCGGACGCCGACTTCCTGCACGAGTGCGCCGACGGCGACCTCGACCCGCACGAGGAAGCGAGCGCGGTGTGGGAGAAGCCGCCGCGCACCAAGGGGTCCGCCAAGTGGTCGCCGGCCGACCTCGCGCTGCTCGACGAGGCCGCCGACTGCATCGAACGCACGACCAGCCTCGGGCACGTCATCGTCGACGAGGCGCAGGACCTGTCGGCGATGCAGCTGCGCGGCGTCGGGCGCCGCTGCTCGACGGGCTCGGCGACGGTGCTCGGTGACGTCGCGCAGGCGACGACGCCGTGGGCACCGGGGTCATGGACTGCGACGATGACACACCTCGGCAAGAGCGACTTCCACCTCGAGGAGCTGCTGCAGGGCTTTCGCGTGCCCGCTGCCGTCATCGAATACGCCGCGCAGCTGCTGCCCGTCATCGCGCCCGGCCTCGCCGCACCGCAGTCCGTGCGCAGCAACCGCGGCGAACTCGACCTCGTCGAGACTGGCCCCGACGCGCTCGCGGCCGCCGTCACGGATGCGGTGCGCCATGCGACGACGACGCCCGGGTCGGTCGGCGTCATCGCCGTCCCCGGCGCGCTCGACGACATCGCGGAGGCACTGACACACGCCGGCATCGGCTTCGGGCGCCTCGGCGCGGATCACGGTGACGACGCCGACCATCAGATCGAGCTCGTGCCCGCGCAGGTCGCCAAGGGCCTCGAGTTCGACCGTGTCATCGTCGTCGAACCCGCCGACATCGCGGACGCCGAACCCGATGAGGCGACCGGCCTGCGGCGTCTCTACGTCGTGCTGACGCGCGCCGTCAGCGCCCTGAGTGTCGTCCACGCGCGCCCGATCCCGGCGCCGCTGACGTCGTGAGAGCGCACCCGATCACGGCGCGCTGATCGCGGCGAGAACGTTGAGTTTCGCGGCGCGCCGTGCCGGCCACCAGGCGGCGAGGACGCCGACGAGGGCAGCGAGCAGGAGGAAGAGCGCGAGCCGCAGCCACGGGATGACGAGCACGTCGACGCCCGAGTTCGCCTGCGTGCGCTGGAACAACACCCCGAAGATCGTGCCGAGCACGACACCGATGACGGCGCCGACGAGCGAGATCGTCACCGCCTCGAGGCGCACCATGGAGCGCAACTGCGAGCGGGCGAGGCCGACGGCGCGCAGCAGGCCGATCTCGCGGGTGCGTTCGATGACGGACAACGCGAGCGTGTTGATGATGCCGAGCACCGCGATGACGATGGCGAGACCGAGCAGGCCGTAGATGAGCACCAGCATCGTGTCGATCGGGGCTCGCTGCTCGGCGGCGTAGCCGGCCTGATCCTTGACCGTGACGGTCGGCAGATCGGCGACGACCGAGTCGAGCCCCTTCTTGACGTTCGCCGCATCCGCGCCGGGTCGGCGCAGCACGTAGAGGGTGTTGTCCTTCGTCGAGCCGCCCACCGTCTCGAACGTCGGCATGCTGACGACGTAGTCCGCCGCGCGCGGGCTCGCGTCACGGTCGAAGATGCCGATGACGGTGAGGCGCTTGACGTTCGCCCTGCCGATCGTCAGGCGCGTCACGTCTCCGACCGTGATGCCGTACGCCTTCGCCTTCTCCGACGAGATGAGCACGGAGCGATCGTCGAGGGCGTCCTTGCCGGAGTCGAGTTCGACGGGTGCGACCTGACGGAACGTGGCGGCGTCGACGCCTTCGATCGTCGCGGGCGCATCGTTGAACGTGCCGTCACCGAGACGCAGGCGCGAGACGGTCTGTACGCCGTCGACGCTGCGCATCCGCGTCGCGATGGAGGCGGAGATCGGCTCGGAGAACTGCCCGCTGACGACGTAGTCGCCGCGGAAGTTCTTCGCGATGAGCGCATCGACGCTGCCCGAGGCGGACGCGCCGAACACCGTCATCATCGACACGAGCGCCATGCCGATCATGAGGGCCGACGCGGTCGCCGCGGTGCGGCGCGGGTTGCGCAGGCTGTTCTCGGCCGCGAGCTGTGCGACGATTCCCGAGCGCGGGCGCGCCACGGCGGCGATCGCACGCACGACGGGACGCGCGAGCACCGGCGTCGCCGAGATCGTGCCGAACAGCATGAGCACCATGCCTGCGACGAACACCCAGATCGAGGTGTCGGCCGCGAGCTTCCAGGCGGCCAGGGCTGCACCGACGACGAAGACGAGGGCGCCGACGACGGCGCGGCGGCGCACCGTCTGCTCGGGTTCGACCTGGTCGTCGCGCATCGCCGCGATCGGTGAGATGCGCGAGGCTCGCCGCGCCGGCAGCCAGGCGGCGAGCGCCGTCACGCCGAGCCCGACGAGCAGCGACACCGCCACTGTGCGCGGTTCGAGGACGAGCCCACCGGTGTCGATGTCGGCGCCCAGCGCTGAGAGCAGCGCCGAGATGCCCTTCGCAAGCAGCACGCCGACCCCGATGCCGACGAGTGAACCCACGAGGCCGACGACGAGCGCTTCGACGAGCACGCTGGCGAGGACCTGGCGTGACGACGCGCCGAGTGCCCGCAGGAGCGCGAGTTCGCGGCTGCGTTGCGCGACGAGGATGCCGAAGGTGTTGACGATGAGGAACGAGCCGACGAGCAGCGCGACGCCCGCGAACACGAGCAGGAACGTCGTGATGAACGACAGCGCCTTCTTGATGCCGCTCGCGGCCTCGTCGGAGGCCTGCTTGCCGGTGACCGCCTCGAAACCCTTCGGCACGAACGGTTTGATCTGCTCGACGACGGTGCTCTGCGACACCCCGGGGCGCGCCTGGACCCACAACGAGGTGTAGGCGTCCTTGCCGTCGAGGAACAACTGCTGCGCAGTCTTCGTGTCGACGACCGCGAGCGTCGAGCCCACCATCGAGCCGTTCGCGTAGCTCGCGTACCCGACGAGCCGGCCGGACCAGCGCGGCGTCTGGCCCGAAGTCAGGATGCTGACGGTGTCGCCCAGGTGGTAGCCGCCGCGTTCGGCTGTCTTCGCATCGAGCGCGATCTCCCTCGCCGACGTCGGTGCCCGCCCCTGCGTGATGTGCAGCCCGGGCACGCCGTCGGCGGCGCGTGCGTCGTGGTAGTTCACCCCGAACGCGGGCGCCCCCTGGCCGCCGATGACCTTGCCGTTCTTCGCGAGGACGGTGGCGCTCATCGACGAGACGACGCCGTCGACCTGCGCGACGCCCTTGGCCGAGCGCGCCTTGGCGAGGACGTCGGGGCCGATCGTGCGCGTGTCGCCGCCGCGCGAGTGCTGCGAGGCGTCCTGGGTGGCACGCACGGTGGCGTCGCCGACGGTGCCGTTCATGATGCCGCTGAACGCGCGGTTGAGGGAGTCGGTGAACATGAGCGAGCCGGCGACGAACGCGACGCCGAGCACGATCGCGAACGTGCTCATGAGCAGGCGCAGCTTGCGCGCCCAGACGGCCTTGAGCGAGGTGGTGAGCACGTCAGCGCCTCGCGGCGGCGTCGAACGCCTTCATGCGATCGAGGACGCGCTCGGACGTCGGCTCACGCATCTCGTCGACGACGCGTCCGTCCGCGAGGAAGACGACGCGGTCGGTGAAGCCCGCGGCGACGGGGTCGTGCGTCACCATGACGATGGTCTGGCCGAGTCGGTCGACGCTGCGGCGCAGGAACGACAGCACCTCTTCGCCCGAGCGGGAGTCGAGGTTGCCGGTCGGTTCGTCCGCGAAGATGATGTCGGGCTGCGTGACGAGCGCCCGCGCGCACGCGACGCGCTGCTGCTGGCCGCCGGACAGCTGGCTCGGACGGTGCCCGAGCCGTTCGCGCAGGCCGACGGCGTCGATGACGTCGTCGAACAGCTCTTGATCGACCTTTCTGCCCGCGATCGAGGCGGGCAGCATGATGTTCTCGCGCGCCGTCAGCGTCGGCACGAGGTTGAACGATTGGAAGATGAAGCCGATGTGGTCGCGCCGCAGGCGCGTGAGGCGCTTGTCGTCGAGGGAGCTGACCTCGATGTCACCGATGAAAACCCGCCCCGACGACGGCGTCTCCAGCGCCGCGAGGCAGTGCATGAGCGTCGACTTGCCCGAGCCGCTCGGGCCCATGACGGCGGTGAACTCCCCTTCGAACAGCTCGAGGCTCACCCCGTCGAGGGCGAGCACCCGTGCGTCACCCTCGCCGTAGGCCATCGTCAGGCCGTCGGCCTCGGCTGCCACCACACGCTTCGTCATGATGCCAAGGTAGCTGTCCACTCCGACAACCGTCCCCCGGGCCGCGAGACAGGCTCGTTCATCCACAGCTGTGACGGCTGCGTGGCTCTGTGGACGGCCCGAAGCACGGGTGGGCGCCGTCGGCCTACCGTCGGAGGCAAGCGCCACGGGAGCAGCCCGCGCGCCCCACGAAAGGCACATCATGGCATCGCAGTACACCGTCGACTCCGACGCGATCTCCGCTCACGGCACCGACACCGCGACGCTCGTCACCGACCTCGAGACGTCGCTGACGAACCTCAACACGAAGCTGACGACGCTGCAGACGCAGTGGAAGGGTTCGGCGCAGACGAACTTCACCTCGCTCATGACGACGTGGAACACCGACATGAACAAGCTGAAGTCGACGCTCGACACGATCAGCTCGACGCTGCACCTCACGAGCAGCGAGTACTCGACGGCGGAGGACAACAACGTGCGCCGTTGGGTCACCGCCTGAGCGCGGCACCTCCCGGCCGTCGGGCCCGACGACGTGTCGGGCCCGACGGTTCGTCACAGCGCCGCGGCAAGCTCCGTGGCCTGCTTGATGGCGCGCTTCGCGTCGAGCTCTGCGGCGACGTCGGCGCCGCCGATGACGGTGACCTTCGCCGGGTCGAGACCGAACGTATCGGCCACCGACTCCTGACCTGCGCAGATGACGACGGTGTCGACGTCGAGCACGCGCTTGGTCGGCTCCTGGCCCTCGAACTTCGCCTTCGCCTCGGCGGGGACGCTCGCGTACTTCGCGTCGAGGGCCTTGAGCTGCGGCACCATCGTCAGGGGCAGGCCCGTCTTCTTCGACGCCTTCGTCAGCGGCCCGACGGCGCGCGGCGGTGCGGGCGTGATCGTCAGGTGCAGGCCGGCGTCGTCGACCTTGTCGTAGGTGGCGCCGCCGATGAACTCGACCTTCGAGTCCTTGAGCGTCTGACGGTGCACCCAGCCGCTCGTCTTGCCCAGGCCCTTGCCGAGCGCGGTGTGCTTGCGCTGCACGAGGTAGACCTGGCGGCGCGGCCTCTCCGTGACCTTCTCGACGATGTTGCCGGGCACGTTCTCCGACTCGGTGACGCCCCAGCGCTCCATCCAGTGCTTGAGGTTCTCGTGCGGCTCGTGCAGCAGGTACTCGCTGACGTCGAAGCCGATGCCACCGGCACCGACGACGGCGACGCGCTCACCGGCGACCTTCTCACCGCGCAACAACTCGTCGTACATGACGACCTTCGCGTGGTCAATGCCCTCGATGGCGGGGCGACGCGGCGTCACGCCCGTGGCGAGGACGACGTGGTCGTAACCGTCGAGCGTTTCGGCGTCGGCGCGTGTCGAGAGGCGGACGTCCACCTTCAACTCGTCCAGCCGCGTCATGAAGTAGCGCAGCGTCTCGGCGAACTCCTCCTTGCCGGGGATGTTCATCGCGAGACGGAACTGACCGCCGAGGTGGTCGCGTGCCTCGAAGAGGGTGACGTCGTGGCCGCGCTCGGCGAGGTTCGTCGCGGCGGCAAGCCCGGCGGGGCCCGCGCCGACGACGGCGACGCGCTTGGCGCGCGGCTTCGGCACGGGCAGCAGGACGAGCTCGCCCTCGCGTCCGGCCTGCGGGTTGACGAGGCAGCTCACCTTCTTGCCGCTGAACGTGTGGTCGAGGCACGCCTGGTTGCACGCGATGCACGTGTTGATCAGGTCGGCGCGGCCCGCCTGCGCCTTCTTGACGAAGTCGGGGTCCGCGAGCAGCGGACGCGCCATCGAGACCATGTCCGCGAGACCGTCCGCGATGATCTGCTCGCCCACCTCGGGGGTGTTGATGCGGTTGCTCGCGATGACGGGGATGTCGACCTCGGCGCGCAGCTTGCCCGTCGCCCACGCGAACGCGGCGCGCGGCACCGACGTCACGATCGTCGGGATGCGCGCCTCGTGCCAGCCGATGCCGGAGTTGAACATCGACACGTCACCCTGCAGGTGCTGCGCGAGCGTCGCGATCTCCTCGAACGTCTGGGAGTTGTCGACGAGGTCGGCCACGGAGATGCGGTACAGGACGAGGAAGTCGTCGCCGGCGGCATCGCGGACGGCGCGCGCGATCTCGCGCGGCAGCGTCATGCGCTTCTCGGCGGAGCCACCGAAACGGTCGGTCCGGTCGTTCGTGCGGGCGGCGAGGAACTGGTTGATGAGGTAGCCCTCGGAGCCCATGATCTCGACGCCGTCGTAGCCGGCCTCCTTCGCGAGGCGCGCCGAGTTCGCGTAGTCGCGGATCGTCTTCTCGACGTCCTTCGTGCTCATCGCGCGCGTGCCGAACGGCGTGATCGGCGACTTCTTGTTCGACGCGCTCTTGCTCCAGGGCGTGTAGCCGTAGCGGCCCGCGTGCAGGATCTGCATGACGATGCGCCCGTCGTGCTCGTGGACGGCGTCGGTGACGAGCTTGTGCCGCCCGAGCTGCCGCTTCGCCGTCAGCATTGAACCCATCGGCCCGAGCTGGCCGGTGATGTTAGGCGCGAAACCACCCGTCACCATGAGCGCGACGCCGCCCTCCGCACGTGCCGCGAAGTAGCGCGCGAGCTGCGGGAAGTCCTTAGCCTTGTCCTCGAAGCCGGTGTGCATCGAGCCCATCATGACGCGGTTCTTCAGCGTGATGCCGCCGACGTCGAGGGGGCTGAGCAGGTGCTCGTAACTCATCGTGTTCTCCCGGGTGCTGGGGTGCGTTCGTTGTCGTGCGGTCTGTCTTTCACGCCATGCGGTCTGTCGTCCACGGCGACGCTCGCCGCGAGGTTCCCGTCGACGTCCACGTTCAGGTTTCCGTCCTCATCACCGTCCTCACCCCTGCGTGCAGGGGCACCCGGATGCACTTGCACGCAGGGGGTGGGCAGCGTCTCGCCGCTCAGCAGCGCCACCATCTCGTCGCACCACTCGAGCATGGCGCGTTCGGTGCGGATTCCCCCGCGCAGGACGGCGTAGGTCGGACGCTCCTCGTCGCTGAGGGATGACGGATCGGGGTAGTGCCTCGCGCAGTTGGCCTCGAAGTAGGCGAGCTGGGCGGCGTGCTCGTCGCGATGACGGCGGATGTCGGCGACGACGGCGTCTGCGTCGCCGAAGCGCATGCCGCGCACCTTGACGGCGAACTCGGAGCGCAGCGTCTCGCTCGGGGTGGGTGTGCGCGTCCACGCGAGTAGTTCCGCACGACCGGCCGGGGCGATCGTGTAGACGCGACGGTCGGGGCGACCCTCGCCCGCCTCGGTGCGGACCTCGACGAGGCCTGCGTCCGCCATCTTGGCGAGGACGCGGTAGATCTGCTGGTGCGTCGCGCTCCAGAAGAACCCGAGCGAACGGTCGAAGCGCCGCGTCAGGTCATACCCGCTCGCCTCGCGCTCGGCGAGGGACACGAGCAACGCATGCTGCAACGACATGCACTTAGTTTCATATGCGCAGATGCGCATGTCAACCGCCTCGATGTTGCCCCGCGATTCGAGGCGCGGCGCCCCGAATCCCGGGCAACATCGCGAGAGGAAGTGCTCCCTGGACGACAAAAGGCTGACGCCCGCCCGAGCATTCACTCAGGCGGGCGTCAGCCCGTGGAGGCGCGCTTTCTCAGAAGCCCATGCTCTCTCGGGCTTCTTCCTCACACTCCGCTCCGGCCGGCCCCCGTCCTCGCATTCGCTCGGGGGGCGCCAGCCGTGGCGTACGTGCTTTTGTCAGAAGCCCATACCGCCCATGCCACCGTCCATGCCCGCCGCAGCGTCAGCGCCGGCGTTCTTCTCCGGCTTGTCAGCGATGACGGCCTCGGTCGTGAGGAACAGCGCCGCGATGGACGCAGCGTTCTCCAGCGCCGAACGCGTCACCTTCGCCGGGTCGATAATGCCCGAGGCGATCATGTCGACGTACTCACCGCTCGCAGCGTTCAGACCCTGACCGGCGGGAAGCGAGCGCACCTTCTCGACGATGACGCCCGGCTCGAGGCCCGCGTTCGTCGAGATCTGCTTGAGCGGAGCCTCGGCAGCGACGCGAACGATGTTCGCACCCGTCGCCTCGTCGCCCTCGAGAGCGGAGAAGGCCGACTCGGCGTCCTTCGTCGCCTGGATGAGCGCGACGCCACCACCGGCAACGATGCCCTCCTCGACGGCTGCCTTCGCGTTGCGCACAGCGTCCTCGATGCGGTGCTTGCGCTCCTTGAGCTCGACCTCCGTCGCGGCACCCGCCTTGATGACGGCGACGCCGCCGGCGAGCTTCGCGAGGCGCTCCTGCAGCTTCTCGCGGTCGTAGTCGGAGTCGGAGTTCTCGATCTCGGCGCGGATCTGCGCCACGCGGCCCTTGATCTGCTCGTCGTCGCCAGCACCTTCGACGATCGTCGTCTCATCCTTCGTCACGACGATCTTGCGGGCGCGGCCGAGCATGTCGAGCTCGGTCGACTCGAGCTTGAGGCCGACCTCCTCGGAGACGACCTGGCCGCCCGTGAGGATAGCGATGTCACCGAGCATCGCCTTGCGGCGGTCGCCGAAGCCGGGAGCCTTGACGGCGACGGCCTTGAACGTGCCGCGGATCTTGTTGACGACGAGCGTCGACAGGGCCTCGCCCTCGACGTCCTCGGCGATGATCGCGAGGGGCTTGCCGGACTGCATGACCTTCTCCAGGACGGGCAGCAGGTCCTTGATGTTCGAGATCTTCGAGTTGACGATGAGGATGTACGGGTCGTCGAGGACGGCCTCCATGCGCTCGGTGTCGGTGACGAAGTAGCCCGAGATGTAGCCCTTGTCGAAGCGCATGCCCTCGGTCAGCTCGAGGTCGAGGCCGAACGTGTTCGACTCCTCGACCGTGATGACGCCTTCCTTGCCGACCTTGTCCATCGCCTCGGCGATGAGCTCACCGATCTGCGGGTCAGCGGCGGAGATGGACGCGGTCGCAGCGATCTGCTCCTTCGTCTCGATCTCCTGGGCGTGCTCGAGCAGCTGCTTGCTGACGGCGTCGACGGCCGTCTGGATGCCGCGCTTCAGCGCCATCGGGTTCGCGCCGGCCGCGACGTTGCGCAGACCCTCGCGCACCATCGCCTGGGCGAGGACGGTGGCCGTCGTCGTGCCGTCACCGGCGACGTCGTCGGTCTTCTTCGCAACTTCCTTGACGAGCTCGGCGCCGATCTTCTCGTACGGGTCCTCCAGCTCGATCTCCTTGGCGATCGAGACACCGTCGTTGGTGATCGTGGGGGCGCCCCACTTCTTCTCCAGCACGACGTTGCGGCCCTTGGGGCCGAGGGTCACCTTCACGGCGTCGGCGAGCGTGTTCATGCCGCGCTCGAGGCCGCGACGGGCCTCCTCGTCGAAAGCAATGGTCTTGGCCATGGCTGTGGTTCCTCCACGTGACGTTCGGATCGACCACATCAGCGCCCGCGACGGACGGACCCGATCACGCGCCGGTCATGTCGGCGCGCCCCGAACCCTCACTGCTGCAGTCAGGCTTTTGTCACTCTCACGATCAGAGTGCTAACCCCATGATTAGCACTCGCCCCCACCGAGTGCAAACCCTCCGCGCACGCACCCGCGTGTTGTTCGCTCATAGCGGCACCCCGACGTCTGTCGTGCGGCTGCCAAGATGGGCTGCGGCGCCACGAGAGCGGCGACATGCGGGGACGTGGCGGCGCGCTGAGCCGCGGTTCAGACGGTGCGTCGACGCCCCGCGCGGCGTCGCTGGATCCGCTTGACGAGCAACGGATCCGCGGCGAGCGCCGCCTCGGTGTCGGCGAGCTTGTTGAGCTGCTGGTAGTACTGCGTGCTCGTCAGCCCGAAGCGCTCCTTGATCGCCGATTCCTTGGCGCCGGGCAGCTTCCACCACTCGCGTTCGAAGGCGAGCATCGCACGGTCGCGCTCGCTCAGCCCGGGCGCGTCGGCGTCACCGGGCACGTGGGCACCCGCGGGGGTCTCGATCATGGCCATCCGCTCAGGATACGAGGCCGCCCGGCCCGTTCCAACCGCGCTCGGGGCGGGTTGTCAGACCCGCGCGATAGGTTGGACACATGCCTCGTCCGTACGACGAACTCGTCCACCCGAGCTGGGTCGAACCCCTCGCGCCCGCCGCCGAGCACATCGCCGCCGCGGGGGCGTTCCTGCGTGACGAGGTGGCCGCGGGGCGCGGCTACCTGCCTGCGGGCGACGCCGTGCTGCGCGCGTTCACGCAGCCGTTCGACGAGGTGCGCGTCCTCGTCGTCGGCCAGGACCCGTACCCCACGCCCGGGCACCCGATCGGCCTGAGCTTCGCCGTCGCACCCGACGTGCGGCCCATCCCCCGCAGCCTCGCGAACATCTACACCGAACTGCACGACGACCTCGATATCACCCCACCCGAGCACGGTGACCTGTCGGCGTGGACCGATCAGGGGGTGCTGCTGCTCAACCGCGTCCTGACGGTGCAGCCCGGCAAGCCGGCGAGCCATCGCGGCAAGGGCTGGGAGCACGTCACCGCGACCGCGATCAACGCGCTCGTCGAGCGCGAGCAGCCCCTCGTCGCCATCCTGTGGGGGCGCGACGCGCGCTCACTCGCGCCGCATCTCGGCGACACGCCGACCGTCGAGTCGGCCCACCCCTCACCGTTGTCGGCCCGCAGCGGCTTCTTCGGCAGCAAGCCGTTCAGCCGCACCAACGCCCTGCTCGAAGAACTCGGCACGCACACGATCGATTGGCGCATCCCGTGACAGACACGACCCCCGACACCCATACCTCCGACGAGGCGCCCGCGGCCCGCAGCGGCCACGAGCGGACGTGGCGGCGCTATGTCGCCATCGGTGACTCCTTCACCGAGGGCATGAGCGACCCCGACCCGCGTCAGGACGACGCCTACCTCGGCTGGGCCGACCGGCTCGCCGTCGACCTCGCTCAGGTCGCCGACGGCGCTGGGCACGGATTCGAGTACGCGAACCTCGCGATCCGGGGCAAGCTGCTCGCCGACGTCGTCGGCCCGCAGCTCGACGCCGCGCTCGCGATGCAGCCCAACCTCGTCAGCGTGGTCGGCGGCGGCAACGACATCATGCGCCCGAACGTCGACCTCGACGACGTCGCCGACCAGCTCGAGGCCGCCGTCGTCCGCCTCAAGGACGCCGGGGCCGACGTCATGCTCGCGACGATGGTCAACCCCACGGGTTCGAAGATCATGACCCGCTTGCGACCGCGCATCAGCTGGCACATCGCGAACCTGTGGGGCATCGCGCAGCGGCACGACTGCTACGTGCTCGACGTGTGGGGCATGCGTGCACTGCGGGACATGCGCATGTGGGGTGCCGACCGCCTGCACCTTTCCCCCGAGGGCCACCGCCGTGTCGCGCAGCAGGCGGCGTGGACGCTGGGCCTGCCGACCGAGGGCGACTGGCTCGACCTGCTCCCGCCGCTCGAACCGAAGCCCGCCCGTCAGCGCCTGGCAGAGAACGCCGAGTGGTCGAAGGAATACTTCGGCCCGTGGATCGAACGCCGCCTGCGCGGCACGAGCTCGGGTGACGGGCGTGAGGCGAAACGCCCCCACCCCATGCCGATCGACCCGAGCGTCGCCGCCGAGCTGTTCCGACGGGCCTGACCACCCCGGCGTCCTCGCCCCGAGAACCGATCCGATCAGCCCACCGAGAGACAGAAGGCCACGAGGATGAATCGTTCCCTCACGACGGCGACCGCCGCCACCGCATCCGCCGCCGTGCTGGGTCTGTCCGGCTGCGGCGGGTCGAGCAGCACGAACTCGTCGGGCTCGAACGCCGCCGGCAGTTCCTCGGCCACGGCGAGCTCGAGCAAGACCATCACCGTCCTCGCCGCGGCCTCGCTCACCGAGAGCTTCACCAAGCTCGCCGAGGACTTCGAGAAGAACCACCCCGGCGTCGAGATCAAGATGAGCTTCGCAGGCAGCCAGGACATCGCGCGCCAACTCAAGGGTGGTGCACCGGCGGACGTCGTCGCCATGGCCGACACGACGACGCCGACGACGATGCCGGCCGACATCACGCAGGGCAAGACCTGGACCGACTTCGCGACGAACGAACTCGAGATCGCGACGCCCAAGGGCAACCCGGGCGACGTCACCGACCTCGCGAGCCTCGCGAAGGTCAACACCGTGCTGTGCGCCAAGACCGTGCCGTGCGGGCGCGCCGCCGACAAAGCGCTGACGAAGGCGCACGTCCACGCGCACGTCGTCAGTTACGAGCAGAACGTCAAGTCGACGCTCGCGAAGGTCTCCTCCGGTGACGCGGACGCCGCCGTCGTGTACCGCACGGACGTCAAGGCCGCCGGTGACAAGGTGACGGGCGTCGATATCGCGTCCGGCTCGAACGTCAAGACGACGCTGCCGATCGCGACGTGGAGCAACAACGAGTACGCCAAGCAGTTCGTGCAGCTCATCACCGGCGCCGAGGGCCGCAAGGTGCTGAGCGACGCCGGGTTCGGCTCGCCGAGCTGACGTGAGCGCCCCCAGCGCCAGCAGAACGAGCCCCACCCGCCGCGCCCCCGATGCCGGCGGTGTGGTGCTCGGGGTGTTCGCAGCGGTCGCGGTCGCGTTCGTCGTCGTCCCGCTCGTCGCGCTGCTGCTGGAGGTGCGCTGGTCGCACTTCGCCGCCGACCTGCAGACCGCCGGCACACGCGAAGCTCTCCTGCTGTCGCTTCGCACCACGACGACGACGGCAGCCCTGTCCGCACTGTTCGGCACCCCTCTCGCCTGGTGGCTCTCACGCCTGCGGGGGCGTGCCGCCGCGTGGCTGCGGGCGTTCGTCACGGTCCCCCTCGTGCTGCCGCCCGTCGTCGCCGGTGTCGCCCTGCTCGACGCGTGGGGGCGCGGCGGCCTCATCGGCACGGTGCTGCAGGACAGCTTCGGCACGTCGCTGCCCTACTCGTGGGTGCGCGTCGTGCTGGCCGAGACGTTCGTCGCGATGCCGTTCTTCGTCGTCGCCGCCGAAGGCGCGTTCCGCGGCATCGACGCTCGGTGGGCGCGCACCGCCACCGTGCTCGGCGCGAGCCGCTGGTACACGCTGCGCCGCGTCCTCATCCCGATGGCGGCGCCCGGCCTGCTCGCGGGGCTGACGCTCTCCTGGGCGCGCGCTCTCGGTGAGTTCGGGGCGACGATGACCTTCGCCGGCAGCTTCCCCGGCACGACCCAGACGGGCCCCCTCGCGGTGTATCAGGCGCTCGACATCAGCCAGGACGCCGCGACCGCTCTCGCGGCCCTCATGCTCGGCATCTGCCTCGTCGTGCTCGCCGTGCTGCGCGGACGCTGGAGCGGTGCGCGATGAACCCGTCTTTCTCGCCCGAACCGCCTGAGACGCCCGAACCGGAGGGGCTGAGCTTCGCCGGCACGATGCGGCGCGGCTCGTTCGAGCTCGAGGCCGCGTTCACGTGCGCTCCGGGCGAGGTGCTCGGGGTTCTCGGCCCCAACGGCAGCGGCAAGTCGACGCTCGTGGCCGGCATCAGCGGCCTCGAACATCTCACGAGCGGTGAGCTGCGCGTCGGGGAAGCCTGTTGGGACGACGGGCGCGGTCACGCCGTGCCCCCCGGCCGCCGTCAGGTGGGTCTCATGACCGCGGCGGGCGACATCTTCGGCCATCTCGACGCCCTCGAGAACGTCGCGTTCGGGCTGCGGGCCCGGGGCGTATCGCGCTCCGCCGCGCGCCGTCGTGCCCGGCAGGAGCTCGAGCAGGTGGGCATCGCCGACCTCGCGAGCCGCCGTCCGCACGAGTTGTCGTCAGGCCAGGCACAACGCGTCGCTCTGGCCCGCGCACTGGCCCTCGACCCTCGGGTGCTGCTGCTCGACGAGCCGCTCTCGGCCATTGACCAGAGCGGCCGCGACGAGTTGCGCGCGCTGCTCGGCGAGCGCCTCGCGCGCACCGACGCCGTCACCCTGCTCGTCACTCACGACCCGCTGGAAGCACTGACGCTCGCCGACCGGCTGCTGTTCCTCGAAGCCGGGCGCGTGACGCAGCTCGCCCCGCCGCAGGAGGTCGTGCGCTATCCGCGCACGGCGTTCGCCGCCCGCGTCGTCGGCCTCAACCTGTGGCGAGGGACGAGCGACGGTCGCGCCATCACGACACCGGGTGGCGCCCGCATCATGGCCGCGGACGTGCCGCCGTCGGGCGAGCGGGCGTTCGCGGCCTTCGCGCCGACCGCGGTCTCGCTGTGGCGCGAGGTGCCCGCCGGATCGCCCCGCAACACCTGGCCGCTCGTCGTGCAGCAGATCGAGCACACCGGGACGTCGGCCCGCGTGCACCTGCGGGGTGACGCAGGCGTCGCGGCCGATCTCGTGGCCGACGTGACGCTCGAGGCCGTCACCGAACTCGGCCTGCACCGCGGCTCGCACGTCGCAGCGAGCGTCAAGGCCACGGACGTCACGCTGTACCGCTGAGCCCCCAGCGCGCGAGCACCTCCTGCCTTCCTGCACCATCGCGACGGCCTCGCCCGACCCTCTTGCGCCCAGATGCACCCCGGGTGCTTTTGCACGCAGGTGCATCTGGGCGCAGGGAGACGGGGCCGCCGCGTCGTCGGAGCGACACGACGAGCCAGGCGCCGCGGGGACAAGGGTGACCCACCCCACATTTCATTCGCACCGCTCGTTAGAGTGCGTCACATGAAGATCACGCAGCACACCGTCGCTCTCATCTCCGGTGCCGGCTCGGGCCTCGGCGAGGCCACCGCCCGCCGCCTGCACGCCGACGGCGCGGCCGTCGTCATCGCCGACCTACCGAGTTCGAACGGCCAGGCCGTCGCCGACGACCTGGGCGAGCGCGCCCTGTTCGTCCCCACCGACGTGCGCGACGAGGAGCAGGTGCGCCAGGGCGTCAACGCCGCCGCCGAACTCGGTGAGCTGCGCATCGCCGTCGCCTGCGCCGGGGTCGGCACCCCGGGGCGCGTGCTCGGCAAGAACGGCGTCCACGCGCTCGAGAAGTACCGCACCGTCATCGACATCAACCTCGTCGGCACCTTCAACCTGCTGCGTCTGGCCGCCGAGGCGATGGTCGCGAACGAGCCCTCCCCCACCGACGACGGCGCACCGGACGCACACGGTGACCGCGGCGTCATCGTCATGACGGCCAGCGCCGCCGCCTACGACGGCCAGATCGGTCAGGCGGCCTACGCCTCGAGCAAGGGCGGCATCGTCGGGCTGACGCTCCCCGCCGCCCGCGACCTCGCCGACAGCCACATCCGCGTCATGACGATCGCGCCCGGCACGATGGAGACGCCGATGCTCGCGGGGCTGCCGGCAGCGGCGCGCGAATCGCTCGGCAAGGTCGTGCCGCACCCCTCGCGCCTCGGCCGCCCGAGCGAGTACGCGGCGCTCGTCGAGCACATCGTCGCGAACCCGCTGCTCAACGGTGAGGTCATTCGTCTCGACGGTGCGCTGCGTATGCCGCCGAAGTGAACCACGGATCCTCGTCCCAGATCTTCACCTCGGCCCCGCGCAGCAGGTTGACGTACAGCAGGCCGAAACCGAAGAGTGCGATGCCACCGACGACGTCGAGGACGAAGTGGTTGCCCGTCGCCATGACGTCCCAGTACGTGACGAGCGGGTAGAGCCAGGCGGCGCGGGCCCACACGGGCCGGCGCCGCTTCCACGTGTCGTACACGACGTAGGCGACCCAGGTGGACCAGGCGCAGTGCAGGCTCGGCATCGCGGCGTACAGGTTGGCCGATTGCGACGGGTCACGCGCGAGGCGACCGCCCATGATGTTGTAGACGGCGTTGACGTCGATCATGCCGTCGACGGCGAACCGGGGCGGGGCCATCGGCAGCAACCAGAACACGAGCAGGCTGGGCAGCGTCATCGCGATGAGCAACCGTCTGAGGCGCCGGAACCCGTCCGGGTTCATCCACCAGGCCCACGCGAGCGCGATGGGCACCGTCGCGAGCACCATGCCGTAGTAGTACCCGGCGCCCTGCGCGAGGACGGGCACCTCGGCGAGCGATGAGTTGAGCCATCGTTCGATGTCGATGCGCAGCCACTGCTCCAGGTCGAACAGGCGGTGCGCATGCCGGACCGACTCGTCGTGCTCTCCGCGGATGTGCTCCTGCGCGAACGTGAAGTACTGGAAGAACATCCAGAACAGGAACAACTCGATGAGTAGCGCTGGGCGGCCACCGAGCGGGCGCACGAGCGCCCTCACGAAGCGGGGCGGCGGCTCGGTGGTGCTCAGCGAGAAGTCGTCACGCGACGGCGTCAGGTCGCGCATCGAACGCTCGGCAGGCGTGAGGGAGCCGGGCATACCACTCCTCACCTCGTCGCGGCCGTCGAACAAAACACGTCAGTGTATCCCCGCGCACTCAGGCAGGCCGAGCCTCGGGGGCGGGCCCGCTCAGTGGCGGTCGATCAGGACGTACGACGCCGCCGCCGACAGTGCCGCCACCCCGACGACGGACGGCCACGCGCCGATCTTCTTCGCGAGCGGGTGCGAGGCGCCGAACCCGCCGACGTACACGGCGGTCAGCGCCGCCGTCTGGGCCGCGCCGCCCTTGGCGAGCCACGTGCGGCCCGCGTACCCACCGGCGAGCGCGAGCACGACACCCCCGAGCGGACGGATGCCCGTCTCACGGGCGGTGAGGTAACCGCCGAGGAGACCGAGGGCGGCGACGGGTGCGGTTTCGACGTCTGCTGCAGGCTTGAGATTCATGCCCTCATCGTAGGTCGTCGCCCGACGGGACGGGCATCGCGACCCGCCTCGTATAAGATCACAGGGCTGCCGACGCCGGCAGTGTGCTGGAGTGGCGCAATCGGT
Organism: Dermacoccus sp. NHGro5; assembly: GCF_017565385.1. Classification (NCBI taxonomy): domain Bacteria; kingdom Bacillati; phylum Actinomycetota; class Actinomycetes; order Micrococcales; family Dermacoccaceae; genus Dermacoccus; species Dermacoccus sp. NHGro5. Next base: position 62,706 of record NZ_JAGEKQ010000002.1, read on the forward strand.
AGCGCACCTGTCTTGTAAACAGGTGGTTGTGGGTTCGAGTCCCATCTCCAGCTCTCACCGCCCGCCTGCCCGGCCAGGGCACACGACGAGGGCCCCACCGCTTCGAAGCGGTGGGGCCCTCGTCGTCGATCAGGCGCGCGATCAGTGGTTGTTCAGGTGCGCCTGCAGGGCGCGGACGGTGCGGGCGTTGAGGTACGTCGCGCCGTCCTGGGAGATGCCGAGCTTCGACTGCAGCGCGGCGACCGTGCGGGGGCCGATGATGCCGAC
>NZ_JAGEKQ010000020.1:0-27844 GCF_017565385.1 Dermacoccus sp. NHGro5
GCCGCACGGACTCGACCCTGTAATCGAGCCTCCTCGCGACCCGCTGCACCGTCCCCTGCGTGACGCCCAGCTCCGCGCGCAGCGTCCTCACCATCCGCACCGCGGCGGCCTTCTCCTCGACCGAGTAGCGACGCGTCGTCGGCTTCCCATTCGCCAGTTCCTTCGGCATAACCCCATCCTCGTTTCCAAGGTCAGGAGTCTCCAACAAACTCAGGGCGCTTCATGGTGCGGATCAGTGCCCGCGGGGACGTCGATGGGGCGAGCGTTGAGTGTGACGTCGGAGTCGTTGATGGTGAGGTGATAGTGCACGGCGTGCCCCTAGAAAAGGTTCAGTTGGTCGGTGTCGAGCACGCTGTGCCCTGCCTCGAGGGCGTCACGCAGGTCAGCGCCGGTCAGCAGCGCGTCGCGGATGGCGCGCGCGCGTCCACCGGGGCCGCGTGTGTCGTGCAGGGGGGAGCCGGGGATGTCGCGGCGTCGCCGGTACTGCTGCAGGTTGTCGCCCCAGTCGGAGGTGAGCAGATGCGTGGGGTTCTGGCAGGACGGCTCGTCGCATGCGTGCGCGAGGACGGGGACGTCATCGAGTGCGTCAACCCCGTGGGCGAGTGCCCAGCCGAAGCGGTGAGCGATGATGCACACGTCGCGCGGGCCGCGCCGTGTGTGAAGGTTGCCGACCCAGAACCTTCCGTGGCCTTTGGGATGGAGGCTGCCCACCCATGGCCAGCACGTGTACCCGTCGAGGCTGGGGCGCGCGACCTTCGCCCAGTAGCGTTGGCGGACTTGCTCGTCGTGCACGGCGTGGGCCAGGAGCGAGCGAGCACTGCGAGTCATCATGACCGCGTCCCATGCTGCACCTGCGACCTAACGCCGCCGATCCCGGTCGATACGCGCGTGGTGTCCGTCTGCGATGGAGACAATCGCGCGCGTGCGGATGAGCTCACGGTGTCGGTGACGTGTCAGCGTCGGGGCCGATCTCGGCGTGCGCCGCGTCATCCTCGTCTGCTGCGTCGCGCACGCCGGCACCGCCGGTGGAGTCGTCGCCTGCTGCGTCGTCAGCGGTGCTCTCAGATGCGGGGGTGAGTTCTTTGGCGCGTTTGCGTAGCGCGCGCACATCGCGCGCATCGAGACCAAGGAGGACGGCGGTGTCGTCGACGCTGACGTTCTCGGCGGCGAGGTCACCGACCGCGCGTGCTTGCGCGTCCTGGGCGTCGGCGAGTTGGCGCTGCGCGGCGGTGATCGTGTCGTCGGCTTTGAACCACTCCTCGGCACACGCGGCGATGCGTGCGTCGCGTTGGGCGCGTTCGGCGGCCAGTGCCGCGACGGCTTCGCGTGCGCGGGTGCGGGCGGTGACGGGGCCGACTGAGGGGCGTGCCATGGGTGCCTCCAAGTGTGAGTGAGTGGGTCAGCGTTGCTGCTGGGGGGTGGTTCCCGGTTGCGGGTGATCGGGGCGGGTATTCATGCCGTAGGAGGGGTGGCCGACACCGATGGAGTCCAAACTCGAGGCGGAGCGGTTAACGGTGTCGCCTTGCATCCCGGCTTGGGCCTGGCTCATGTCGATGCGCCCGCCGTTACGCCCGCGCCCGATGAGTGGATTGTCGGCGTAGCGATCAGGCGCGGGAACGATCTCGGGGGAGGGGTTCGGGCCGACGTTGATGACCTGCTCGACCTCGTCATCGCTCAGGTCACTCAGACGTGCCGACGTCACCTCACCGGGCGCTGCCCAGGTCGCCTCCGTCGCTGCCCGATCGCGCAACTCTTCACCGAGCGCCTGGGCGGCGGCGACGCTCACGCCGAGCCAGGCGGCGTGCTCGGCCGGGTCATCACCCAAGCGCTGGCGTTCAGCATTGGTGTCGATGCCGACGTAGCGCGGTGCGTCCTCATCATCACCGCGCACACTCACCTCGAGGTCGCGGCCGGGGGTTGGGGGAGAGTCGTCGTCGAGGGATTCCTCACGCGCGGCGGTCGTGACGACGGGCGTCGCGTCGCGGCCCTGCGCCACCGGCGTCTCGACGAGACCCCCAGCGCGTTCACGCGACTCGTTCAGCAGGACGCTCAGGTCGTTGGTTGCCTCGAGCGGATCGCGGCCCTGGCTACGGGCGGTAGCGACGACCTGCGTCGCGACATGCTCAAGCGCCTGGGCCCGCACGAATGAACGCCAACGGTCGGGTTCGTGGCGTTCGGCCCACTGAAGTTCGGGTGTGTCGAGCACCGGCGAAGTCATGACGTCCTGCTCGACCTCGCGAACGCGTGCCTCGAGGTCGATGCGCGCGCGCATCGCGTCCGGGGCGAGGCCAGGACGACCGTCACGCGCGGGGCCTGACAGGAGCATCTCGTGACGCGCTTCTTCGAGCTGGATGTTCTCCCAGAACGTCACATGCGACGCGTCCGAATCGCGCGCGTCGAGGTCGGGAGCGGTGACGAGCACGCCGGAGGAGGAGTCATCGTCGTACAGGCTGTGCAGCGCCTCCACGCGCAGGGCCGCGTTCCACTGCTCGGGCGCGTACGCAGCACGCCACGCGTTGTCCTCATCGCCCAGGCCCGCAGCGTCCGCCGAACGCAGCACCTCGGCCTCGCGCTGACGCACGGTGGTTTCCCACGCACGCATCTGCGCGTTCGATGCGTCGTCTTGATGGAACTCGATGTCGTGATACCGGCGCAGTTCACTCCTGCGCTGCTCGGCCGATTCAGAGTTCGTCAGTTCACTCATGTGGGCACCACCTCGTCAGTGACTCAGTGCGTGCCGTCGTTTCCCACCCTCAGCATGACACACCACCGACCCCGGTTGGCATAACAAGCGACCACTTCAGAGTGGTCCAACGGCTCACAGTGGTCGATTCCTGATCGACCTGACCCGCAAGACTCAAACCCACCAAATTGGACGCACCTCTTGCATCTTCGGTGCGTCGGCCTATTCTGAGCATTAGCTGAACATAACCTGAACACCTCGACACGACGTGATCGCCCGTGGTTTCCTGGTGAGGTCGAAGGGAAATTCCATGCCCCACATCACCGCCGCCACGGCCGATGATGAGGCACGCCCGGATGGGCTCAAAAACCGCGTGATTCGGCGGTTGCTGGGGGTGGCGGCGTCATGGGGATGACGTTGATGAAGCTGTCGGCCGGCAGCGGTTACACCTACCTGACCAAGCAGGTCGCACGCGATGACGTGACGAAGACGAACGGCCAAGCCCTCGCCGACTACTACTCGGAGAAGGGCGAGCGACCGGGCGTATGGATGGGTTCGGGGCTGGACGGGCTGGGTGAGTCCACTGGACTCAGCGCCGGTGAAGTCGTCACTGAAGCGCAGATGAAGAACTTGTTCGGTCAGGGCATCCACCCCAACGCCGAGGCGGTCATGGCGGACGCCGAACGCGCCACGAGCAACGCGACCGAGCTGGAGAAAGCAACCCGGTTGGGTACGCCGTTTCGTGACCCGTCCGAGAACACCAGCCCCCTCATCGTGCACACCAGCCGAGCACTCAACCGCTGGCTGAAGGCGCACGGGATGCGACGAACCGACGAGATCCCCGACGAGGTACGCGAGAAAATCCGCACCGACATCGCCCGCGAACAGTTCGCTGAGACCTTCGATCGCGCCCCGCTCGATGAGCGAGAACTCAGCGCGTTCATCACCCGCGAGACCCGTCAAAACCCCGCGAGCGTCGCCGGTTTCGACCTCACCTTCTCGGCACCGAAATCGTTCACGATCCTGTGGGCGGCGGCCACGCCCGAGCAGCGCGCGCAACTACAGCAAGTCCACGACGATGCGGTCGCGGACGCGTTGAAGTGGGTCGAGGACAACGCGACGTTCACCCGCACTGGCAAGGATGGGTTGCGCCAGGTCAAGACGCGCGGCCTCATGGCCACGGCGTTCACGCACCGCGACAGCCGCGATGGCGACCCCCACCTGCACACCCATGTCGCGATCAGTTCCAAGGTGCAGCTCGCCGTTGACGAGCCTGCCGCGAGGGAATCCACGCGTGACCCGGACCGCTGGCTGGCGCTTGACGGGCAAGCGATCTACAAGTCGGCAGTGAGTGCATCGGAGCACTACAACCGTGTCCTCGAAGCCAAGTCGCGGCGCCTCGGTCTGGCATTCGAGGTGCGCGATGGGAGCGGGCAGGACGGCAAGCAGGTCGTGCGTGAGGTCGCCGGGATCAACCCCCAACTCATCGAGGCGATGAGCTCGCGTCGCGCAGAAATCCGCGAGGTCATGGCGCAGATGACCGCCGAGTTCACCGCCAAGCACGGGCGCCCGCCATCGGTGAAGGAAACGTTCGAAATCTCCAGCCGCGCACACGCTCAGACGCGCAAGGACAAGGCTGAACCGCGCTCCTTGGACGAGCAGTTGGCGACGTGGACGCCCCGCATCGACGCCGCGTTGCGAGCCGAAGGATCAGACATTCCCGGTGACGCGCGGGGGCTGTTCGCAGCCGCGCAGCAGGCCAGCAAAGCCGCCCGCGATCACGCCCTCGCGACGCCCAGACCGACCACACCGGAGGCTGTTGACGACCTCGCCCGGCAGATCATCGCGCGCGTCAGCACGAAGCGTGCCGTGTTCGACCTGGTACACATCCGCGCTGAGGCTGAGCGCAGCGTGCGCCGCTATGGGCTGAGCGAAACCGCCGAAAACACCCTCGTTGATGACCTCGTGCGCGCCGCGACGAGCGCGCAGATCAGCACCCGCATCGACGCGATCGACCCCGTCACCGAACCCGACGACATGCGCCGCGCGGACGGCACCTCGGTGTACCGGCGCGCGTTCAGCGAGAAGTTCACCACCACCGCCATCCTCGATGCCGAAACGTCCCTGCTCGAGGCCGCTCGCGTCGACGGCGGGCGCGTCCTCGACACCGCAGCCGTCGACGTCGCGCTGCTCGAGCAGACCGCTAACGGCGTCACCCTGAACGACGGGCAAGCCCACCTCGTGCGCGAGATGACGACCTCCGGTCGCATGCTGCAGCTGGCGCTGGCCCCGGCCGGGACGGGCAAGACGACCGCGATGAGCGTGCTGACGAAGGCGTGGACCGAGTCCGGCGGTACCGTCATCGGCCTGGCGCCCAGCGCCGCCGCCGCGAAGGTTCTCGGCTCCAGCATCGACACCTCAGCCGACACCCTCGACAAGCTCGTGTGGCACATCCGCGGCGGCGCAGGAACCCCGCCAGCATGGATGAACACCATCGACGCGAACACGATGGTCATCATCGACGAAGCCGGAATGGCCGGTACCGGCAACCTTGCTACTGCCGTGGAATACCTCACCAGCCGGGGCGCGCAGGTGCGCCTCATCGGCGACGATCAGCAACTCGCTTCACCCGCCGCTGGCGGCGTTCTGCAGAACATCGCGACCGATGTGGGCGCGCTGACATTGAGCGAAGTGGTGCGCTTCACCACCCCCGGCGAAGCCGAAGCCTCCCTCGCCGTCCGCTCGGGTAAGACCGAAGCACTCGGGTTCTACCTCGACGCCGGCCGCGTCCACGTCGGCAACGAAACCGCCCTGGCCGATCAGGTCTTCACCGCCTGGAGCGACGCCACCGCGCGTGGGCGCGAGGCACTCATGATGGCCCACTCCAACGACGTGGTGACCGACCTCAATGCCCGCGCCCGCGCCGCTCGCCTCGCGCTCAGTGGCGAACCTGCCGGTCCGAGTGTCGCGTTGCGTTCCGGTCTGGAAGCAAGCGTCGGCGACACCATCGTGACGCGCAAGAACAACCGCCGCCTGGTCATGAACGCCACCGACTTCGTCAAGAACGGTGACCGTTGGACGGTCACCGAGGTGCGCGACGACGGCTCACTGCGCGTCCAACACCACGCCCACACCCACCTCGTCACGCTGCCCGCCGAGTACGTCGCCACCCAGGTCGACCTCGGCTACGCGAGCACGTTTCACGGCGCGCAGGGTCAGACCGTCGACGAGGGATTGGCGCTGCTGTCCGGGGGCGAAGACCGGCAGTTGTTCTACGTCGGCACGACCCGAGGACGCCACGCCAACCATGTCTTCGTCCCCGACGGTGGCGACGGCGACGAGCACAACATCATCGCGCCCGAGGTGCTCATCCCGCCCACCGTCGTCGAAACCCTCGAGCAGGTCATCACGCGTGATGGCGCCGTCGTCTCCGCGACGACGATGCTGCGTGACGAGCATGACCCGCGCACCCTGATCGCGGCGTCGCTGCCACGCTACGAGGACGCCCTCGCTCACGCCGCCGCTCGCATCCTCGGTGACGACGCGATGGCCGAACTGGCTGAACAGGCCGAGCGCATCGTGCCCGGCGTGAGCGATGCGCCCGCCTGGGACACGTTGCACGCCCACTTGGCCTACCTCGCTCTCGACGACATCGACCCCCTCGCCGCGCTGCGCGAGGCCGCCGCTGAGCGCACGTTCGAGGGTGCCCGCGACGTCGCCGCCGTCCTCGACTGGCGTCTCGGCCCACACGCCGAGTCCCGCGCCGCGACGTCCGGGCCGCTGCCGTGGGTGCCAGGCATCCCCGAGCGCATCCGCAACGACGCGACCTACGGGGCGTGGGTGCGCGAACGGTACGAGCTCGTCCAGACCGACGCCGCACGCATCCGTGACAGCGTGCACGCCACCGGTCGTCAGGACGCGCCCGAATGGTCGCGCGCCTTCCTTGACGCCCCCGACCTGCACGCCGACATCGCGACGTGGCGCGCGGCGACATTCGTGCCCGAGGAGTCGCCCGACCTGCTCGGCAAACCCCGCCTGAGCGTGCGTCAGCGCACCTACCAAGACGCTCTGCTGCAGCGCGTCGAACGCCACGCACCCGCCGTCACCAACCCCGCCAGCGCGTTCGTGCCGATCATCGAAGCACGCGAACCGCGCGTCCTGACCGACGCGTGGTGGCCCACCCTCGCCGCCCGTTTGGACGCCGCGCACACCGCAGGACGCGACGTCGCCGCGATCCTGCACGACGTGATGAGCGACGAGCACACGCCCCTGCCCGACGAACACGCCGCCGACGCGCTGTGGTTCCGTGTCCTGCCCCACCTGGGCGCCCACGCAGCCGCACCGGAGAACAGCCACGCCAGCGCGCGTCTGCGCCCAACTTGGACTCCCTCCCTCGAGAACGCCCTCGGCGCGGAACTGGCCGGATGGGTCATCGCCGACCCCGCGTGGCCCAGCGTCGTCGCCACCGTCACCGACACCGCCACCACAACTGGCCTCAGCGCCGAAACCGTCATCACCAGCGCCGTCGACCGCATCGAGAAGGCGGCGCTACCTCAGCCCGGCACCGATCACGAGCCGGGCCGTCTCGGAGTTCACGACCTCGCGCAGGTGCTGCTGTGGCGCATCCCCGAGACCGCTGCGCCCACGGCGCCCGAGTCTGAGCTCATCGGTGAAGGCGACTTGTACGACGCGGACGTCGACGCGTTCCTGGCCCGCACGGCCGCCGAACGCGACCCCCGCCGCACCTCGCAGCGCGACGCCCTGCCCGAACAAGCACGCATCGAGGCCGCTGCCGACGCCGAACACGACGCGCGCCGCGACGACGCCCAGCGCGAAGAAGACACCTGGGCGCGCGAGTTCACCACGAGCGAAGACCGCGTCATCGACCTGACGATGGCAGCACACGCGTTCTACCGCGCCCAGTACTCCGAGTCGCCTGCCGCCGCCTACGTCACGCGGCGTCTCGGGGAAGACCTGAGCGCCACCGCGTACGAGCCGGGATACGCGCCGATGAGTGCGAACAAACCATGGGACGCCCGCGATCTTGTCACCCACCTGCGCGAGACGATGGACGCCAGCGACACCGAACTCGTCGACGCTGGCCTGGCGAAATGGAACAAGGGCGGGCGCGATGTCTACGACCTGTTCCGTAACCGCGTCATGCTGCCCATCCACAACGCCCACCGCGAAATCATCGGCTTCCACGCCCGCGCCCTGGATGACTCGCCCGCGAAGTACCTCAACTCGCCTGACACGCCCGCGTTCAGCAAGGGCCGCATGATCTACGGCGTCAACGAGGGTTACGCCGCCGCCCGCGCCCACGGCGTCAGCACCCAACCCGGAGCCGTTCGTGTCGAAGGCCCCATCGACGCCATCGCGGTCACCTTGGCGTCCAAGGGGCAGATGATCGGCATCACCACCGGCGGAACCGCGTTCACCGACGTCCACGCCGACCGTTTCGCTGGGTTGGCGCGCGAGGGAAAGGTCTACCTCGCCCTCGACAACGACCGCGCGGGCCAAAGCGCGACCCAGCAGGCTTTTTGGAAACTCGCAACCCGCGGAGTCGCGATGCGATCCATCCCCATCCCCGGCGCGAAGGACCCCGGCGAGCTGTACGAAACCAACCCCGACATGCTGGAGATGGTGCTTACCACCGACACCATGCACACCCCCGCCGTCGTCGACCTCGCCTACCAGATCGCCCGCACCTACGAGGCCGGAACCGAGCGAGCCACCATCGAGAACACCATCATGGCGGCCCGCCAGGTCGGGTACGCCGTCGCCGCTACGCCCGTCGAAGAATGGGACCAGACCATCACGCTCGCCGCGCCGGCCCTCATGGGCGCTGACGCTTCCGACGACGACCTCGAGCACATGCGCGAAGTCGTGTGGACGGAGACCCTCGCCACCAACATCGAATGGGCCACGCCCAGCAGCGACGGCGACCAGGCGCGGCCCGCCCAGCAGGTCGAGGTCAGCCAGACCAAGCTTGACGACCTTGCCGTCCGTCTCGAGCGTGCAGGGGCCAACACGCGCGCGACCCGCGCTGCGATGGCTGAGATCACCGAACGCATCGCCCGAGCGCGCCAGGACGCCACACGATCTCGCGCCACCCACGACATCGACCCGATCGCGCCCGACCAGCGCGGACCACAGCGGTAGACACAGGACGGCGGTAGGCGTCCCCCGAAGGGACACCCACCGCCGTCCGTCACCTGCCCAGCTACCGCTGGCTCACCGACCGTGCTTCACCGTCGATCAGGATCATCGTCTCGACCTCGCTGACGCGGTCATCGCGCCCCAGCGCCTCACGTGCGGCTCGCGTCAGCTCACGACGTTGCTCACGTCGCTGAGCGAGCGCTGACTTGCGGTACATCTCCGCTGTCTGCGCGAAAAGCTCCTCCACTTCGCCGCTCATGACGATTGCTCCTGGTGATGAGCCTCGTCGTACAGCTCCTGCAGCTTCGCGGCGACACGCTGCGGACGCGGAACCCACAACCCATCCGGAGAGTTCGCCAGCACCGCCCACCAGGCGCCACGCCAGAACACCGGCGTCGTGGGGTCCTTCGCAGGGTTCCGCAGCGGCGTCGCTTCGCCCGCCTCGATCGCAGCGTGCACCGCGTCGGCGTCCTCGCCTGGCGTGATCCCCTCCATCGCCTCGTGAAGGTGGCGGGTGAAGTCGTCACCGTTCGTCGCCGGCATGTCGATTGAGCGGTCCTTGTGGGTGACCCCGTTGCAGTTCGCCATCCACTGCCACTCACGCACACGGCGCATCACTGGCCAGAACCAGCGGTCGTGGAACGCGACGACGACGTCGCTGTAGGCGCGGGGCACCTCGACGAATGTGGCGCGCCAGGCCACGTAGAGCCCGGTCAGTTCTTCGACCACGGGCCCATGATGGAACCAGCACGGACGAATGATGGAGCGCACGTCGTAGCGGTCGCTCATCCAGTCCACCCACTCGCGTAGTTCGGTGAGCAACGCGACTCGCTCGTAGGCGTCCAGGTAGCGCCAGCACCATGAGCCGCCCGCGGGCCTTTCGGCCAGCATCGCGTCGATCTCGTTGAGTGACTGCTCCACTGATTCGAGGCGCCCCAGCGCCTCGTGCGTGTTCGCGACCAGCTCGACGGCGATGCGCTTGACCTCCGCCGCGTCAGTAGCGGGCGGCGTCGTCACATCCTGGCGCGGGGGTGGCACAGGGTCGCTGCCCCACCCTCCCAGGTCCTCGCGCGAGGTCATGCTCGCGCCTTACGAGAACGCCCACGAGCCGGGGACGTCGACGGCGGCAGCTCAGCGCGTGAGCCGCACACGACTTCGAACTGGGTCAAGCTGTTCTTGAAGTCCTTGGCATCGGGACGCTTCCACCAGGGCGTTACGTCGATGACGGCGTTGCCTACGTTCTTGTAGATGCACAACCCGGTGAAGTCGTCGAGCTGCTGGATCGTGTCGACCGGCATGATGCGCTCCATTCCCGGCTGGTTATTCGTGCTGACCTGCCCTGAGCCGAACAGCCCGGAACTGGAGATCGAGTCCTGACGGATCTTGCGATCCCCGATCAGGCGTGAGATGTGCTCGAGGTCCTCCGTTTCGGTGCACCCGGGAAGAAGCATCTTCAAACTGGTCGCACCCCACATGCTGGAGAAGCCTTCGCGGCCCCACTTGTCGCGGCCCTGGCTGAACGCCTGAACGAACACGCGCGTGGTCTGCCCGCGTCCGCCACCATCGGAAAGCAGTGTCGGCATCGACGGGATCGGTGCTGCGTTCGCGGCCTCGTCGAGGATGAACGTCTCCGGCGGGGTGATCTTGCCGCCGGGCTGACGCTGGGAGAACAACCGCCCCTCACGCACGACGGCCGAGACGAACGCGGTCACCAACGGCGCCGTGCTCACCCCTTCGCCGCCCAACGTCACGAGGTACAGCGTGTCCTTGTTACGTGCCACGAACCTGGCGATGTCGAAGCACTCGTCGTCCAGGCCTTGGCTGTAGATGCCGCTACCCGGCGTGGGCGGGCAGACCATCTCCAGCACCTCAGGGTTCGACAGGCACTCCAGCGCACCCGCAAGCGTCATCGACGTCGAGGCGGTCGTCTGGGTCGCATCTCCCTGGGTGGCGCGACGCAATCGTTCCTCCCAGCCAGGAAGAGCGCGCGGGTTATTCGCGAGAATCTCGCGGGGCTCGTCGTTGCCGAAGTCGAACGCCCAGTCGCGCACCTGACGCATCGTGCCGCCGCTGATCGCGGCCGCGTGCAACAGACCGGACAACACGATGGCGGCCTGACCCCGGAAGAACGCACTGTTTCCGCCTTCGCCCTTGGCCTCGGGCGAGGCCGCAATCGCGGCGCGGGCACGGTCTTGTGCGACATCGGCTTCCTCGCACCCTTCGACCATGTTCCACCGGCACAACCGGGGCCAGCCGCTGACCCGGTCGACGTCGAAGACGTGCACCTCACGATCATCGCCGGTGTCATCGGGGTCGTGGCGCGTGAAGATCGTCAAGCCCATGAGGTCGACCTTCGTGCTCGAGGCCACGACAGCGCCCGGGGCGTCCTTGACCCCCGGTGCAGCCAACCCCGTCGTCTTACCCGACTGCTGCGGCGCGATGATGAGCATCGCGTCGTTGGGGCGCGGGCGCAGCGGCACGCCGAGGTATCGCCCGATTGGGGCCATCGGAGACTGCGCCTTCTTCATCGCCTTCTTCAACTGGGCGCGCGTGAGCATCCCGTAGTTGGCTCGACGAGCCGCGATCGCCACGATGACGAACACCGCCGTGAACAGCAACAGCGCCTCGAGGGCAGCAACGCTCGCCCAGTAGCCGACCGGCCCTGGCAGAGCCGAGCGGATGTCGCTGGGGTAGGCCTGTGCTGGCCGGTCGGGGTGCAGCACGATGTCGCGCATCGTGGTGATGAACGCGCCGGAGGGCCAGGCCCACCGTCCCCCATGCCACAGGCCCGCGAGTGCGCCGCCCAGCGGGATCATCATCACCACGACGGCGAGCATCACGACCAGGGCCAGCAGCCCCAGCTGACGCATGATCTCGTTCTGCTCCCTGCTATGCACGTCACGTGCCATGACTGCCATCTCCTTACGCGTTACGCGGTGGCGGGTGAGTCCAGTGGACTCAGCCGGTTGGGCCGAGTCCACTGGACTCAGCGGGGCGAGTGAGTGAGTCCAGTGGACTCACTCAGGCGTCTTCGTCGCCGTAATTCGTGATCTCGTTCGTGTTGAACAGCACGCGCTCCTCATACGGGGTTAGGACCGTCTGCACGCGGAAGGCGTGATCGCCGACTCGCCACAGAGCACGGCCACGCTTGCGGTTGCACCAGTTGGAGATCGCCGCTTCCTCCTGGCTCGACAACCCCCACTGCTCAGCGGTTTCGTGCGCGATCGTGGAGGAGTGGCCCAAGCTGATCTTCGTGTCACACAGGGACCAGAAGTCACCCGCGATCTTGGCTTCCTTGCTGCCGGCCGACCCGACGCCGGTGAGGTCACCAGGCTTGTGCATGATGAGCATCTGAATCTGCTTCTCGTCACGCGACAGGCGCAGGTTCGAGTCCAGACTCTTGATCGCGTTCACACCGAGGCTCATCACTCGCCACACCTCGTCGCGCGGGATGATCGTGACCTGGCCGGTGGTGTTCACCGACGTCATCGCCGTCACCCACGAATTCGCGCACGTCAGCGCGACCCCGATCACCTGATCGTTGGCCAGCTCCTTCAACCGGCGCATCGACAACGAGTGGATGCGTGCATCCCAGTCGACGTCGACCGTGGTGCGCGCATCGAACATCCCCTTGAGCGAGCCGTTGACCAGCACGCTGAGCGCCGAAGTCATGGGGCGCACCTTGTCGAAGTAGTCGCGCTCGTTCTCGTACTTCAACCGTCGAAGCAGCTGCGGCGTCGGGTTGTGTGCCAGGTGCCACACCTCGGGGATGATGATGTCGGGCACCGTGTGCACGTTTCCGCCCTCAGCGTCAGCGCCGGTCAACTCGTCAACGACGGCCGCGAGGGCTTCCTGGATCATCGTGTTGACGTCGACGTCCTGAGCGCCGATGAGACCCTCGAGCAGGGTCAACCAGCGCGCGCGAATGTCGACCCAGCGCTCATCACGCTGGTCCTGGCTCAACCCGTCCCATCCCGCAGCGAGGGGGCCAGGGTCGAGGGGATTGATGCGTGCGTGCATACCGGGACCGACCTCCCACGGCTCCTGACCCCACTCACGGCACAACTCCGCCCACTCATTCTTCAGATCGCCTGGAATGAACGCTCGCCCGCCGTGGCGCAGCATCCGCCGCACCAGGGCCTTGCCGGTGCCGCTCTTCCCGCGACCCGGCGCGCCCTGCAGCAACAAGTTCGGGTTGGTGACCAGGCCTTGCTGCACCCACTGCCAGGGGTCGACGTAGAACCCGGTTCCGTTGGAGGCGACGTAGCCGAGTGTGGCTCCCGACTTCGGCAGCGGCGATGCCGTCAGGAACGGGAAGACGCCGCCCACCTGATCAGTGGTGGCCCGGTACACGCGCCCGCGCGGTTCGGCCACCGCTTGCCAGCCGTAGCCCGCACGCATCGTGCCGTGCTTGCGCGGGCGTGCTGGGAAGTCGGTGCGCTTGTCCTTCGGCGCGTCCGGTTCTGCCGTCGCGGCTGTGGGGAAGGCCACGCCCTGCTCGACGAACGCTTCGGCGAACGATTGGCCCTGCGTGCGCAGTCGCTTACTCATGAGGATGCTCCCCTCGTTCGAGGCTGTGAGGTGTAGTGACGAGTGGTCTGGGCCCGCTGCTGGCGCAACATCTCGCGCCCTGCGTGCTCGTCGCGGAACACGAGTGCGAACGGCTCCGGGCGCGTGCGTGGCGCGTCGTCCTGCGCGCGGTTCACTTCGCACCCCTGCGCTTGGGCATGCCGACCGCGAACGGCAGGACGCCGGAGACGAAACCGAGCGGCTGGGCCAGGTCGAGGCGCATCAGCTCGAACTTGCGTCGGCGGGCTGAGGCTTCCATGAGCGCCATGTGCGTCTCGATCGGCATCGACGCCGGCACCGTCACCACCGCGACCCCGGTCATGCGCGTCAGGGTGTGCCCGCGCGCGAGGATTTCTTCCTGGCTTGCGGTGACCTGGCGCAGCTTGCGGGTCTTGGCCGAGACGCGGAAGCCGCGCTTGGCCTTCATCTCCGACTGCAAGAACGCGTTCGTCGACTGCGCTTCGGCAGCCTTGGACGCTTCCTTGTCGTCGAACGGTTCGTAGTGCAACGCCAGCGAGCGGCGCTCCCCCGGCTGCCCGGGCGTCAGCAGCGGTCCGAGCGAGCCGACCTGGGTGCCCATCTCAGGAAGGATCAGCGAATACGCGGCCGAACGGAACCCGTCGTGGTCGTAGTAGCGCGCGTGCGGACTCGGCGCCGCCGATGGGCCAGCAACCGCGGGCTGCACTTCATCGAACGCCTCGAAACCGAGCGCCTTCGCCGCACGGGCGACCTGGATCGACTGCGCCGCAGCCGGATTGAACCCGGTGCGCACCGCAGCGGCGACCTCACCCTTCGACAACCACGTCACCTGCTCACACCCAGCCGAGGTCAACAGTCCGGTGACCTCCGGCAGTGCGCGGTACATCGCCGCGATCCTCGAATCCAGTGTGCGTCGCGTGGAGCGCGAGGCTCCCGCGACGAGGGCCTCATCCCGGAACCGGATCGCGCAGTACACCTCGTGCGAGATCGACTGCGACAGCACCGACGCCTCCACCGCTTCGGCGTCCCGGGCGACCTGCTCGGGCACATCCGTGGGCGAATTCGCGCGCCGCCACGCGGCACGCTCGGCGCCGTCGTCGGGAACGGTGCGCACGTACAGCGATACCCGGTGCGGCAGCTGCTCACCGCGCGCCACAGCCGAGAGCATGTCGCCCAGGGCGGAGGCCCACCGGTCTCCCGCGTCGGGGTCAGTCAGCGATAGGCCGGGGTGCTCGAGCCTGGCAACCATGACCCACCCGCCCTCGGGGTCTTTCAACACGCACAGCCGGCGCATGTCCGAAGGCGCGTGTGTCGGCCCGTCGAACACCTCGAAACCCTGCAGGCCCCCGGGCAGATCGAACTGGGTTGCCTCTTCGCTGCTCAAACCCGATCCCACGGCCTTGGCGGTGTACTGGTCGGTGCGGGTGCTCTTGCCGATCATGTGCATGAGTCCGTCAGCGATCCACAACCACGCGGGCCGTTCACGGATGGGCAGCGCCACCACCGCGAACAACAGCAACCAACTCAGCAGTGCCACGGCGAACAGAATCCATGCCTGCGCCTGCAGGAAGAACAGGGCCGGAAGCAGTCCCAGGCCAAGGACGACGAACTGGGGGGTACCCAAGGTGCCGAGCAGCGAGATCCGCTCGTTGTGCCAACCAGAATGCAACGTGCTCACGAGGACCACGCTCCTTTCACGAAATCGATGGGACGCCGAAGCGGCGCGGGTGGGAAGACGCACTCACCACGGAGTGCGAACCGGATGAACGAGGGGGCGTCGTGGCATGGGATCGGGAGGCAGATACCCCTGCTGGGCAACCAGGTATCGCCACTCGGCCCACAGCACGAACGCGCCCAACACGGCGCCGACCACAGCTATCGCCAGCGCGATCATTCGGTGGCGCTGCGTGACGTTGCGCAGCTGCATCGGGTCGGGTCCCAAGCCGGGGTTTTTCACTGGCCGTTTCATCACACGGCCGCCGCTGCAGCCTCGCCGCCACCGGCACCGCTTGCGCCGCCGCCACCAGAGCCACCGGAGGGACTTGATCCCCCAGCGGAACCTCCAGAGCTACCGCCCTGTTGCGCCCGGTCACTGTCGGGTGATGCGCCGGGCGTGATGTCCTCACTGGCCACGGCGTACCCGCCGCCACCGGAGGAGCCAGCAGCTGAACGATCGCCTGAACCGCCGGCGGACTCATCGGCGTAGGAGTCCGAGCCTCCAGACGATCCGCTCGTACCAGAGTCGCCGCCACCGCTGCCACCGGAGGTGTCGTCGCCGTAGGGGTCAGCTCCCGCAGAATCAGCACCGCCATCAGCCGGACCCGAGCCGGGTGCGCCGTGCGTATCGGTGGCAGAGGAATCGTCGGCGTACGTCGCGTCCCCACCACTGGTGGTGGACTCGGTATCGCTGCCGCTGGGTCCGCTCAGGCGCCCGGCCTGGTCATCGCTGCTGCCGTCATCGGCGCTCGGGCGCGAGCCCCCACCACGCTCACCGCCGCCTGACGTGCCGCCAGGCTGACTGCGATGGCCCGCTCCGGCGCTGTCCATCGACGTGTGTCCCTGCGTCGCACCGCTTTCACTCGCGCTCGTCGCGGCGGCCGAGAACGAGCCCAGCGCCGCCATCACGCCACCGCCGGAGGAAGCACCAGCACCGCTTGCTCCCCCAGCAGCGCCGCCACCGCTACCGGCCGCGCCAGCGCCGCCGCCAGCCGCGCTGCCGCCAGAACTGGAGCCCATCGAGTCGGTTGCGCCAGCGCCGCTGTCCGAGGCGCCCTCACTGGCCTGGGCTGCGCCTTCGGTGTCTTCGCCGCCGCCACCCTTCTTGCCCTGCGGTAGCGACGCGCGAAAGCTCGCCCCAGAGACGGTGTTGGGGTCAACGAAAGCGAACAGCTTGAACAGGAAGTAGGGCCACAGCAGACCAATGATCGACACGAAACCGCCGACGAGGGCCTGCATCACCTGCGCGGACATTCCCTGCCCGGCGGCGCTTCCCGCTCCTTGGGCGATGCTGTGACCGATCACCATGCTCAACGCCAGCACGGGCAGCATGAAGATGAGCGCGAGCATCCAGCGCACTCCGGTCCAGTACCAACGCGCGAACTTCTCGTGCACCAGTCCGGCGGCGATGATCGGGAACGTCGCGGCCAGGACCTCCATCGCGCCTTCGCGGATCATCATCTCGACCAGCAACCCGAACGTGAACGGCACCGCGTTGAACGCGACGACGATCAGCAACGCGATCCCGGTGACGCCGCTGAGCGTCTTCTGCCCGAAGTCACCGTGCTCACTGAGACCGGACCATGAATCCACGCCGAATCCAGCCTGGATGATGCCCGCGGCGGCCAACGACGCCAACGACGAGACGACCGACAAGATCGTCAGCGACGACCCGCTCAGCAGCAGGTACTGCGCGGTGCCCTTGAGCAGGGCAAACAACGATCGCGTGCCGTTGACGGCTGTGAGCCCGATCTGCGCGAACCCGAGCGCGACGACGAGGAACCCGCCGATCCACAACGTGATCGGGAAGACCTTCCCCAACGGCCCGTCAGGGGTGTAGATGATCGTCGGTTCGGTCGACTTGTCGATCCAGGTGAAGACCGAGGCGAGGATGGGGCCGAAGATGCCCCACAACATCTCGGCGAACTTGCCGATGACCGTGCTGACCATGTCACCGATGCTGGGCATTCCAGGGATCATGAGGGCCTCCTTGCAGGTTCGGAACTAGTTGGGGACGTTCTGCAGGTCGCGGAAGCCCGCGCGATAGGAAAGCTCGTCGCGCGGCCACGTCAGCGGCGCACGGGCCGGGTTCGGGCCGGGCGCGAGCATCCAGCGCTTCTTACCGTCGTCCCACTGCATTCGGGCGCAGTCCCACACCCCGATGCGGTTGGAGTCGCCGTTGTAGGCGTAGAGGACCTGGCCGTTCACGCACGCGAGAGTCCAGGAGTCGCCGACGCTGCCCTTGATCAGGCCTTGGACGGGAGTGAACGTGGCGCGCATGCGTGTGGGGTCGGTGCTGGGATTGTCGGCGTAGTAGCGCATCGCCATCTTCGTCGCGTTCCAGTCGGCCAACCCGACCGCGCCGGGCATCGCGAACGCGGTGTACGCGGCGCGACCAGCATTGACGTCGAGGTTGTTGTACGTGGCGACGTTGAGGGCGGCTAGTTGAGCGACCGCACCCTCGGGAGTCTTCGGGAAACCCGTGGCCACGCCCGCTTCGGTGCGGGTGCTCTTGGGCAGCACGAGGTCGGGTGTGGTGGCCTGCACCTCGGGCTTGGGGCGGAAGTTGGTGGCGTCCATGTTCGTCGAGTCGCCCTCGGGCATCGGGCGGTTGGCGATCGCGTCCTGCTGGGCGCGATTACTCGTGTTGGGCGCCGCTGTCGTGTGCGAGGTGGCGGCCGGCGATGCAGCAGAACGGGAGGTGGATGATCCGCCACCCATCCACTGCATCGCCCCCACCGCCAGTCCGACGCACAAGATCAGCGCGACGCCCGCGATCACCGCCCACGCCACCCATCCCGGGGTGGCCTTGGCGGGCTTGGTCTTCTTCGCGCGGCGCAGCATGATCGCTTGTGTCCTCAGGCCGTGATGAACGCGTACCAGGCGGCCCAGATGACTCCGGCGATCACCGCGACGAACAGGATGCCGATCCCGACCGACGCGGACTTGTGGTGGCCCAGCACCTTGCCGCCGACCAGAGCGCCGACACCGGCGAAACCGCCGGCGACGATGAGGAAGAAGCTTCCCCACTTGATGTAGGCCATGATGTCGCTCGCCTTGGCCTCGACACCCTTGGGTGCCTTCGCGCCGGGGTTGGGCACGCCGTTGCCGTCAGCGACGAGCTGAGCGCCGTGCTGGATCAGTGCCAGTGAGGTGTGCATGATGACTCTCCTTGTGTGTGATGCGGGTTTTCTTGCGATCCACTCCCCAGTGGGGGTGGAAGTTCTTAGCGGCTACGCCCCCAGCGCCGACGTGACGTGGATGCGGGCACGTGCAGGTCAAACACGTCAGCGGTGATCGTTTCCCCGATGCGAGCCCATGCCGCCAACGCGGCGGGAATAGCCGTCTCCGCTTCGGGTAGGCCGCGGGTGGCCAGGTCGGGCAGGTAATCCACGCGCAGCGGTGTGCTCATGGCCTCGGCCATGAAGTACGTGCCCGAAACCGCGTCAGTGTTCGGCCCGACGAGGACGACATCGTCGATGGGCGCCCATCCCTGCTTCGACCACGCGGCCAGGAGCGCCTCACAGCGCACCTGCGACGACACGTTCGAGGGCAACACGAGCACGATCCGTGCGCCCGTGTCCCGAAGCCACACTCCAGCGCTGGGGTGGCTAAGAGCTTCTTCGGCGCTGAGGCCCACATCGACGATCCGCGCACCCGCCTGGGCTGGCCACAGGTCAGGCTCATCGACACGCTCATCGATCAGGCCCTCGAGGTAGGTGATCGTCGCCGCCCCAGCACGAGAGGGCACGAGACGCGCCGTCGCGGTGACCGGCATTGCCGCGCCACTGTGGTGGGCCATGCCTCGCAGTACCGAGCGACGCGGCGCTGCCGCGTCAATGACGCTGATGCCCTCATCAGTGCCCAGCAGACGTCCGCACGCGGTGGCGATCGACCAGGCGATGCTCGAAGCACCCGCGCCGGGGATCGCGCCGACGACGATGATCGCGCCGGGGCTCTGCCAGGACGCGCCTTCGACGTCGTCGTTTCGCACATCCTGGGTGACGGGGTGGCTCATGCTGGTCTCCTCCTTCGCGGTGTCGGTGTACTCGGGGCGGTCGCCTTCGTCGCTCACGCCAGGGTGCGAGCGGGCCAAGACAGTCACTTCGGTGCCTGCGGCATGGGAATCAGCCCCATCGTCAGGAGGGAAAGCACCGCCCAAACGGTGAAGAAGACGTACAGGAACGCCACCAGCGCCCCGGCAGCGGTCAGGGCCCATCGCATCTGCCACACCAGCGCCCTGATCTGTCCGCGCCCGGACAAGCGCGGGACGAGTTCCAGGTAGTACGCGACGCGCTGACGGCGAATCATCCAGGCCGGCGCAGGCGCGAACCGGCGGTGATAGGGCCAAGTCATGAGGTAGAAGATCGGGCCGCGTCGACGGCGGCGGACGCCCCCAATGACAGGGCCAGGCTTGGCCGGACGACGATGACGGCGAGATGTGATGTTCATGATGGTCATGTGTCCTCCCGTGCTCACTCGTAACTAGCCATTGATGAGGCCACCTGCCACGGCGCGCTGCTCGTGGCGCGCTGCAGGTGCACGAAGGTGCTCGACTTCAGCGGCTCGGCCTTCGCCCCGTGCGTCGTGACGACCACTTGGAACGTCAGGTACTTCTCGGTCGGCGAGCTCGGCGGCGGGTCATCGGCAGGGATCTGTTTCACCGCGACGGTGGTGTAGCCCTTCGCCGCGCTCATCGCGTTCCAGGCCGCGCCGGGCGCGGCGATGACCTGCTGACGAAGCTGCGCGGCGTAGGAAGATGTCGCCAGCTGCGCGGCGCGGTCGGCGGCATTCCACGGCGTGGTGTCCATCGCCGTGTCTTGGGCATTCAGGGCCGTCAAGAACGCGGTTGCCGTCGCCGCCGCATCAGCGCGGTTGACGTGCTCGAGACCGTCCTTCATTCCCCGGGGGTTCGCCCTCGTCGTCCCGGTCGGTAGCGGCTTCGACGGCAATGGAGCCTGCGACGTGCTTGTCGTCGGCGAGGACGCGGACGACGATGCGGGCGCAGCATGGTCACCGGCGGAGCATCCGCTCATCGTGAGCACACCGATAACGGTGGCGGCGGTGAGAGTTACGAACTTCGGTGTGTTCATCACGGGATTCCTTTGCTCACTGAACCCAGGGCGGGCGCGCAGCGGTGGGGTTGCCCCACAGCTTGGTGATGTGGACGTCTTGGGTGTCTGTGGGGGCCTCGATGATCTTTCCGCCGCCCCAGTACATGGCCACGTGTGTGGCGGGGTAGTGCCAAAACAGCAGATCGCCGGGCTTCCACGCGCTCATCCCGCCTTGTACGGCCCAGCGTGCGGTGTAGGCCTGCTGCTGAGCGGCGGTGCGTGGCAGGGTGACCTTGCCACCGGTGCCGACGTACGTCGCCATCCGCGTCAGACCGGAGCAGTCATAACCGGGTCCGCGCCCGTCGATCCGGTCGCGCCCTGTTGGGCTGGTCAGGCTTCCCCCACCCCACACGTACGGCAGGCCCACGGCCCGATTGGCGACCTCGAGGATGGTCTTGGCCTTACCCGAGACGCTCGCATCAACCGGCACGCCACCAGAACCGGTGGCCACTCCCCCGAACTTCGTCGTCGCCATCTTGGGGATGAGCTGCACGTACTGCTGGGTCTGTGTGAACGGTGGGACGCCGTGGTATTGCACGACCGCGCCCCAGCCGGCGTTGTACCCGGCCAGCGCCAGCGTGGTGACGTCTCCGCTGACCTTGTGCGCAGCCAACGCCGCCGACGCCTGCCCGGCCAGTTCGCACATGTACTTGCCCTGCGCCATGATCGCGTCGGGCGGATCCCACGGGGAGTTCTTGCCGTTACCGTCCGCATCCGCGCCATATCCGGGCCAGGTGCTGGGCATGAACTGCGCGATGCCCTGCGCGCCGACCGGACTGGTCGCGTTTGGGTTGAACCCAGATTCCTGGAACAACTGCGCGGCCAACAGCGGCGCGCTCATCTGCGGGCACAACCCCGCAGCTTTGACGATCCACGGGACGAACTGCGCGGGCACCGACCCGGCCTTGATGTTGCCGCCGATCCCGCCGCCGCCACCATCGGCGCCGCTACCGGGCACCTCACATGCGCTGACGCCGAAACTCACGGCGGCAACACCCGCGAGGACGGACGCCAGCGGGCGGCGGGGGCGGGCGCTGCTCATGCCGGGTACCGATCCGCGATGAGTGCAGCGATCTCTGCGAACGCTTCGCGCGTACGCGGCTGCATCTGCTCCAGGTGCACCTGTGCGCCGTCAGCGAGATGGCGATCTGCCGGGACCTTGACGACAGGGATGCCCTCGAACATCGCCAAGACCGCGTTCTTGTCGACCTCGCGGCTGACGAGGTCGCGTTCGGTCAGGGCCACGATGGCGCTGGAAGCCAGTCGGCCGAATCCGTTGGAGCGGAGCCACGCGAGCGTCTCGTAGGCGCGCTTGGCGCCGGTGATGCTGTACGCGGCGGGCACGACGAGGGTGTCGGTGCGAGCCAGGATGCCCGGCATGATCGGGTGCGTGATGCCCGTTCCGGCGTCGACGTGGATCGAGGAGTAGTAGCTCGACAGGATCTCGATCACAGCGTTGAACTGTGCCGAGGTGAGCGACTCGCCCAGCTTCGGGTCCGGCTCACCCGGCAACACGGTGAGTCGGCCTTCGGAGTAGAGGTAGCGGGACAGGTCGCCGATGCTCGTGACTGAATCGACGTGCTGGGCAAGCTGGTTCACCCCGGCCAGTCCTTCGCGGCCGGTCACGCGTTCGGCGAGGTCACCGGCGTCGGGGTTGAAGTCACCCGCGACGACCGCTTCGGGGCGGTACTGCGCGGCCGTCAGCGCGGTTCCGATGCACGTTGTCGTCTTCGTGATGCCGCCTTTGAGGCACAGGTACGTCGTGACGTGTGCGCCGCGCAAGGGCCGCTGGATGCGCGCCATGCGTTCCTGCTCACGCAGCTGCGCGGCGGAAGGGCCGAGGTTGATCAGTCCCCCCGTCATGGCATGCACCCACCGTCGCGGACCCGAGGTCGGTTCTAGCGGACGGGGACGCAGCAACTGCGGCGTCACGGGCGCACCCGCTTCAAGGGCACCAGCCTTGTGCTCGTCAGGAGCGTCCCAGTCGGCGAACTGCTCGAGGAAATCGGGGTAGTCGCTGCGCAGCCCGGTCGTTTCCCGGGTGGCCTCCGCCGGCGCAGAGTGGTGTACGGGTGCGGGCGCTGGCGTCTGGGTGGCCTCCGCCGGCGCAGAGTGGTGTACGGGAGCGGGCGCTGGCGTCTGGGTGGCCTCCGTCTGCTCCAGCGGGAGCGCTTCGGCGGTGGGGTGCGACAACTCCTCGTCGTGCTTGGCCGGTAGACGCGTCGCACCGTTGAACGGGGCGCTGTCCGACTTTGCTCGGAAGGGACTTTCAGTCATCAGAATCGGCCTCCGAAAGTGTGGTGGGTGGGGTGGGGGTGGCGGTCTTGGCCACCACCCCCACCTGTTCTTGATGCCTGCACCACTGCTGCCTGAGGGGGGAAACGACGGGCACGCGTGAAGCGGTGCAGGTACCAAGGCGGGGGGCAGGTCTGCTGCCTGCGAGGGGAAGACCACTGCGACCATGCGGTGCTGGGTGTCGTGAGCGATCCGCACATCGACGGGCGCGGAGCGCCCACTGGGCGCGGTCACTTCCGCGTAGAGGCGGCCAGCAGCCGGGCCACTCCGGCACAGGGCCGTCGGATTCCGGGGCGTCGGGCCCAGGGCGATTGCTCGCGGTGGTCGTAGCAGCCATCGGTCACAACACCTCCTCACTGTCTGTCGTGTCTACTATAGTACACAACACGGTAATTACTTAAGTATAGAAGGCGTCATGAAAAATTCGAGCGGCGGGAGGGGCGTCGTTGCGTTTAGCGAAGAGGCGTTCACTGCCCGGTTCAAGGCTCTTTGGCTGGCCTGCGTGAATCCGGCGACAGGCTCGCCCTACACGCCGCGCGCGGCAGCGGCGCAGCTGCGCGGTCTTGGCTACTCGCTATCGCCATCAGCGATTCAAACTCTGCTCAGTGGCAGTCGCGCAAACCCACGGTTGTCGACTCTCGTGGCTTGTAGTGCCCTGCTCGATGAGCCGCTGGAGCGCTTTGTGGTGCGGGCAGCGGTGACGTCAGAGCGAGGGCGAGCGGATCGTGCGTGACCCGCACTGTTATGGGGCATGGGGCTTCGGGTGGGCCTGTCGCCTAGACTCACTCCTCATGGAGGAAAGCCGGCAGAGTGACGGGGGTAGGCGCGTGCCTGGCCTGAGTGCCAAGCTGGCGTGGTGCATGAGTCACCGCCTGGACCCGGATGGTGATCCCTGGACGGATGCGTCGCTGTCGGTTGCGCTGACCAAGCGAGGTATCAAGGTGTCGGTCGCCTTCGTCAGCTCTTTGCGACGCGGGACTCGAGAAAATACCTCGTTCCCCGTCCTGGCGGGCTTTAGTCAGGTCTTCGACGTGCCGCTCCAGTTTTGGAGCGATGAGCGCGTGGCGCGAGTCGTTATGACCCCGCGTGAGTTGCCGCCTGGGCTCGCCGATGAGCTCGACGAGTTGTCACGACGCGACCCGGAAGAGCTTGCTGCGGTGCTGAGTTTGGCTTCTCGTCTCCTTCAGCAGAAATCGCAGGCGTAGCTCCTCGATGGCCTCATCGGCCTGTTCTGGGCCCTGGTGGAAAGCCCATCGCGCGATGGCCTGGGCGAGGTCTTCGGTGTCCATGTCTCGAACGTAGGGTGCTGTGCCTCCTGGTGTGCGTCTGTTTGACCGGACTATGAGACCGTCAGTTAGACAAGGGCGGGTTGGACGCTGATCGCTACTCCCAGATCCCTTCGGCGGCAACGCTTTTCGTGATTATGGCGCGGCTTGAGCAGCTTACACAGGTTGCGTACTAAAGTAGCGTGCAGTCAAGCGTCAATAACGTGAGATGGGGATTATGTCGTTCGGTAAGCGTCTTCGTGTCGCACGGCAGAGTGCCGGTCAGACTCAGGCTGAGTTGGGGGCTGCGGCAGATGTCAGCAACACCTATATCGCCCATCTGGAGAAGGGGCGCCGTGCGCCGAACCCGGAATTGGTGGAGCGGCTGGAAGAGTCGCTGGGCTTGGAGCCGGGCACATTGGGTGCGCCAGAGGAGTGGTCCCCCAACGGCAGGAAGCGCCAGCTGAAGGCCACGCTTCTCGCCAACTTCGAGCAGGCCGTCCTACTAAGAGAGTCCGGCTCTACCGTGGACCTGGTTCCACAGTTGAATGCCATCATCGAGGACGCGAGACTGCAGGGGCAGCGTGATCTGGTGTGGCTGGCCTGCCGGATGCGGGTCGAAAGCGAGATGGACGCTGGCGCGATTGACGCAGCGTCGCAGCACGCGGTCGAGTTACTCGAGATGGCGCGTAGGACGAATGACAGCACCCTGACGGCCGTCGCTGAGACGAAGTGCGCTTCACTCGAGCGGCTGAAGGGGAACGAGGCGGCCGCACGAAGCCATGGGGCGGCAGCGGTCATAGCCAGCATGCGTGACGGGGTGTCACGGGAGCACCGGGCGGACGCGCTGTGCGCCGCGATCGCAGCTGGCGGCGCCCAAGTGGCCGAGTGGGCCACCATGCTGCGCACTATCTACCCGACGCTGGACGTCGGATCGATGAAAGGCCGGACCGCCTGGGTTCTGGCCAACGTGGCCTTCGCTGACGAGGACATTGACGAAGGGCTGCGTTGGCAAGACGAAGCCAGCCGGCACCTCACGCCTGCGGGACAGTTCCGGTCATGGGTGAAATGGCCTGCCGTGGCAGCTCAAGTTCGCGTCAACGTGGGCGTGCTCGATGGAGTGGCTGACCTCCTCGAGGAGGCGCGCGTCCGGGTTGCTCTGAGTGCAAGTGACGAAGAAATGGCGGGTCTTGCGGCCTCGGAGGCTCGCTACCTCGTCGCCATCAAGGACAGAGAGTCCGCGCGAAGGGTGCTACTTGAGGCTCTGGAATCTCTTGAGGTCGGGGTCGCCTCCCGGGGCCACCTGCGGTTGGAGCTGTCCGAGGTCGCTGCTGCGGACGGCGACCTTGCCGAGGCCTCGGCGGCAGCCTTGAGCGCGGCCAAGTTTTTCACCGAAGCCGGCTCGTTGCGGGAGGCGCAGAGAGCCTTCGAGCAGTGGACGGCACTACAGCCGACTGTCTGAGCCGGTGTATAGTGCGTACTAAAGGAGCGACACGCCGCGCGGGTGCACGATAACCAGTTTTCCCTCCGCGAGGCTCTACGGTTGGCCTCTAGGAAGGGAGTTGATATGTCCGTCCCGTCGTCAATCCATCGCTCGCCCGAACGCTCCGTGCAGGTCGCCTTTCGAGTCACCCCGGGTGACCGCCAGGTGCTGCGTGACAAGGCAGCATCGCTCGGCATGACGCTGCAGGACTACTTGACGTGGAAGGCGCTGGAGCTCGACACGCCGCCCAAGCCGCTTCCTGACGGTCGACGCCCGCGTCTCGCACCGACCTCCGATTCCCCCCTCTTCGAGGAGCGCATGACCGCATAAACGCTCGGGGCAGTGCCCCGGAGACCACGAAAGCCGCCCCGGCAAGGGCGGCTCGTGGTGAAGCAACTGAGAGCAAAGTTTCGCAGCTGAAGCTCTCGTATTCGTCTCCGACCCAGCAAGGAGGAGAGGTGGCTTTGTGCTACCCAAGATAGCAGCGCACGCGCAAGCGTGCCAAGAGGACGCGCGTGATGTGTGTCGCCGATTGGACGAGTGGCTGTTCGAGCCGGGCGTCTTCTTCGCGCTGGACGCCACGAACCGCCGCGTTCCTGGTGTACCGGTGGCTTCCCTCGAGCAGGGCCACGACCTGATCGCTCAAGGCGGCGCCGTCGCGTCGATCGTGGGCAGGCTGCGCGCCGACTTCGCGGCCGTCGACGTCGACGTGGCGGGCGTGCCGGGTGAAGCGATCACTGACGCGATCGCTTCATGGTGCGACCGCGTAGGCGTGTGGCATGTGGTGCGTCCTTCTGGTGGCGCGCCGGGACGCCACCACGTCATCATCCGCGCCGCGACCTGCCGTGACGGCCTCGAGGAACTCATCGCGCAGCTGCGCGCGTCGTGGCGGGCGTCGGCCACGATGATCGACCTGCGCTCGGCGCTGCGCCCGTTGAGCGCGCCGCACCGTCTGGGCGGCTGGGTGCCGCCGTACCGCGCGGATGAAGCCCTGACGGGCTTAGCGAGCGTGGGTGAGTCCATTGGACTCACCTCCCACGGTGTCGCAGCGGCCGAGGCATCACACACGGGATCGGCACGGGGGAAGAAGAAGCGTGCGTGGACGCCGGCGGCACCGCGCACGCCGCGGCGCACGTACGCGCGCCGTGCGTTGCCGCCGGGGTGGCAGACGTACTTGGCGACGGGTCGCAAGCCCGCCTGGTCGAAGGCGCACTCCCCCACGACTGACACCTCCCGCAGCACGTACGAGCTGATGTGCACGGCCGCGATGGTCCGTGCGGGCATGAGCCATGAGGAAGCGTGGCACGCGATCGAGACCGCTCACCCGGACGCGATGACCCGCTCACGTACCTCCTGGCAGCGCTGGGTGCGCGCGGTGTGGAACATCGCGGTCAAGAGCGACGACGACTTCGCGCCCGTACCGCGCGTGGAAGGACCGATCCTGCATGCGACGCAGGAAGCACGCGACCGGCTGCGATCCCTCGCGTGGACGCTCGAGATGCGTGAACGCGTCAGCGTGCTGGCCGTCGCGACGGTGCTGCTGCACCGGATGGAACGTGAAAGCAGCCTGCGGGTGCCATGCCCCGAACGCGACCTCGTGCTCGACACCGGCATCCGCTCGCGCACGACAATCCGCGCGGTGTTGCGGCGCCTGCACGGCGTGCTCGGCACCCTGCACACCGATTCTTACGACTTCGCGCAGCGCGCGACGAGCTCGTTCGAGTTTGAGATTCCGGCCGCGTCGGGGGTAGTGAGGGATATTGCCCCACCTAGCCTTCACATCCCCTTGGCCCCCACCCTCCCCGGCGAACTCCCCCCTGCTGCATGGCTGGTGCTGGCGTCCCTGGACTCGAGGGTGGGCCTGTCGGTCGAGGACGCAGCGCTGAAAGCGCAGCTGTGCCCGGCGCCGGGTGAGGTGTCGGGGTGGACGCGACGGCAGGTGCTGCGGCATCTGGCGCACTTGCAGGCCCACGGGCTGGCGCAGGTGTCGGCGTCGGGTGAGTGGACGCGCCCCCAGACTCTGCCCACTCTCGAGGCGGCATCTGTCGAGCAGCAGGTGGTGCGTGAGCGGATTGCGTTGGAGCGTCTGGTGTTTCGTGAGCGGGCGTCGGCGTGGGTGCTGGCGCGGCGTGCGTCGATCGCTGCGTGTCAGGAGCGTGCGCAGCGCTGGTGGGCAGGTCTGGACGTGGGTGAACGCACGTTGCGGGTGCAGCGGTTGAGTGGGGAGTTCTCGAGTCTGAGCGTGTGGCGTCAACAGCAGCGCAAGCGTGTGTGGGAGGAACGTAACCTGCGCCGTGGTGTCGAGCTGGCGCAGCGGCACGCGGCATGGCTGAACGCACAGGACCGACGGGAGTTCGAGCGCCGCCGCGAGGAGCGGCGGGTGTGGTTCGCGAATCTGGCGCAGCCCCTGCGTCAGGCGTACGCGACGAGTTGGGAGGAGCACCGCTGGCGCTACGGCTACCCCACCTTGGTGGATGAGCCTCGCTGAGCCAACCTCAGCGGCCCGCGTGGCCCACAATCGTGCAAGACGTGCATTACACGAGACACAGATAGACAGGGGTGGCTCTGTCAACTTCGATTG
>NZ_JAGEKQ010000021.1:0-63579 GCF_017565385.1 Dermacoccus sp. NHGro5
CGACAGCGAAGACGCCCGGCTCGCGGCGCTGGCACCATGGATCCACCAGTACAACCACCACCGGCCCCACTCAGCCATCGGCAGAGTCGCGCCCATCACCCGGTTGGACAACCTGGCTGGTCATCACACCTAGTCGTCGTCACCAGCATCAAACCGCTGCGCCCCGGTAGCGCGACTCGGTCCCCGCGCTCGCGCGCGCTGCGCTACGAGAGCTGGCATCTGCTGCACCTGTACGCCTACCTCGGCGTGGGTCTGGCCCTACCGCACCAGCTGTGGACGGGCCGCGACTTCCTCGCCTCGCCCGTCGCGACGACGTTCTGGTGGGCCCTGTACGCGGCGGTGGCGCTCACCGTCATCGTGTTCCGCGTGCTGCTACCGCTCGCGCGCACCCAGCGCGCCGGCCTGCGCGTGACGAACGTCGAGGAGATCGCGCCCGGCGTTGTCAACGTGAGCGCCGTGGGGCGTGCCACGGCCGCACTCGACGCGCGCGCCGGCCAGTTCCTGCAGTGGCGCTTCGGCGGGCCGGGCGTGACGCGCGCGAACCCGTACTCGCTGTCCGCCGCGCCTCGCGTGAGGGACGACGGGCAGGTCGAGCTACGCTTCACCGCCGCGATGATCGGCGACGGCTCACGCCGCCTGTCGACGCTGACGCCGGGGACGCGCGTCCTCCTCGAAGGACCGTACGGTCGCATGCACGCAGGTGCGGCTCGCACCCGGGCGTCGCTGCTCATCGGCGCCGGAATCGGCATCACGCCGCTACGCGCCCTGCTCGACGAACTGCCGAGCGACCCCGCGACGGGGCGGCTCGACGCGACCGTCATCCACCGTCACAGCACCGACGACGACCTCGTGCTCGACGACGAGATCGAGGCCATCACCGCCGCGCGCGGTGGCCAGTACATCGTGCTGCGCGGCCACCGCATCCCCGGCCGTGAGAGCTGGCTGCCCGAGGATCACCGTCACCTCAGCGACGCCGACGCCCTCTTGCTCGCCTGCCCGGACGTGCGCGAACGCGACGTCTACGTCTGCGGCGGGGCCGGGTGGATGCGCGCGGTCGAGCGGGCGCTGCGCGAGATCGGCGTGCCGCGCGAGCAGATCCACGTCGAGCACTTCACCTACTGAACCTACTGACTTACTGAGCGAGGACGATCATGAAACGCATCACCTGGTGGGCCATGAGCACGCTGACGCTGCTGGTGCTGCTGTTCAGCTACCGCACGTCGACCGAGGCAGTCGCAGCCGGCGGGGCTGGGGCGTCGAACACCGTTGCGATGCAGCAGAACACCACGACGGGCCAGAGCGAGGCGGGATCGACGCAGACGACGACATCGGGGTCCGGCACCGGTTCGGGTTCGACGCCCGCGGCCTCGGCTTCCACGTCCGGCTCGGCGAAGTCCGCGACCTACACGGGCACGAGCGTCGATACGCGTTGGGGGCCGGTGCAGGTGCGCATCACCGTCGCGAACGGAAAGGTCACCTCGTCGGAGGCCATCGTCTACCCGAGCGAGAACTCGCGCGATCAGGAGATCAACTCCGTGGCCATCCCGACGCTCAACTCCGAGGCGACGGGCACGACGACGAGCTCGATCGACATGGTCTCCGGCGCGACGTACACCTCGACGGGCTACATCCAGAGCCTGCAGTCGGCGCTCGACCAGGCCCACATCTGAGCCCGCGATGATGACGACCGCTTCGACGCGAGAAGAGATCATGATGCCCACCACCCCGGAACCGCCGTGGCGCACCCGAGCGTTCGTCGAACACACGATGGGCATGGCCGTCTCGCTCCATATTCGCGTCGCACACGACGAGTTCGACTCACGCACAGACGAACTGGCCGACGCAGCCCACCGCGCCTTCGCCGCCCTGCACCGCGCCGACGACGTGTTCTCGACCTACCGCGCCGACAGCGACCTCATGCGTATTCGCCGCGGTGAGCTCGACGAGACCGAGGCGGACCCCTGGTACGCAGACGTTCGCGCGTTGTGCGAGGAAGCCGCGACCGTCACGAATGGCCTGTTCACGACCGACCTCGTCGGTCCCGACGGCAGCCGCGGGTACGACCCGACGGGCCTCGTCAAGGGTTTCGCCGTCGAGCGTGCCGCCGACGTCCTGCGCGCCGTCCCCGGAATCGTGTTCTGCCTCAACGCCGGCGGTGACCTGACGTGCGACGCGGGGGCGGGCGCGAGTGCAAGCATCGAACGCGTGTGGCGCGTCGGCATCAGCGATCCGCGCGACGCGGCGAGCGTCGTCGCGACGATCGAGCTGACGCAGGGCGCGCTGGCGACATCAGGCACCGCGCAGCGCGGCGCCCACATCGTCGATCCGAGGACGAATGTGGACGAAAATCGCAGAAGAGGACAGGAATCGCCGATGGGGCACGGGTGCGGGTGTGCGAGCGTCACCGTCGTCGGGCCGGATCTGGTCTGGGCCGACGTGTGGGCCACCGCCTGCTTCCTCGAACCCGACGCCCTCGCCTTCAGTCGCATGGCCGCCAGCTACCGCGTCGCGCACCTGCAGGCCTGACACCTCCGCGATTCTCGTCCACCTTTACTGCAGGTAAACAGTTGGGCCACTGGCAGTAAAGGTGGCCGCAAATCGCTGACGTGGACAAGAATCGCCGTCGGGCACGGGCCAGGTGGCCGCGAGTTCTCGGGCGCTGCGACGTCGGGCGGCGACGTCAAACGGCGGGGCTGCGGTGGCGCAGCGACGGGGCGAGGAGCCTTTCGCGGACGCTCGGTGCCTCCGGCGGCTCTAGGATCGCCGGGTGAGCTCGCCCATCCCGTCCGACCCGTCGCAGCAGACGACGCATGCGCGCGACGTCGCGCCGAGCGTCTCGCAAGGGGCCGCGCCGAGGAGCGCGCAAGGTGCCGCGTCCCCCGCTGACGACCGCATGACGCCCGCGCAGACGCGTCAGTTGCTCGTCTATCTCGCGGCTGCTCACATGGCCGCCGGAGCGGGGGCGCACGAGGCGGAGGAGGACGTCGTGCGCGCCGCCCGCGCCATCGGGCTGCCCGGCGTGCAGATGCAGGCCAACCCGAACGGCGTGACGCTGGGGCTCGGCCATGGTGAGCCGGCGACGTTCGAGTTCGTCGAGGGTTCGTTGCGACTCGATCAGACGGCGCGTGTCGCCGCGATCCAGCACGGTCTGGAGATGGGGTCGCTGACGCCTGCGGACGCCCTCGCCACGCTGCGCGGCCTGAGGAGGCAACGCGCCCGCTTTCCCGTCGTCGGCATGTACCTCGGCGGCTTCGTCGTCGCAGCGGGCATCGCCGGGATCCTCCAACCGACCTGGCCGAGCGTGCTGTTCGCGGCCCTGGCGAGCCCCGTCACCGTCGCCCTGATCCGCCTGACGGGCCGTCGTCTCGTCCCGGCGGCACTGCTGCCGCTGTTCGCCGGGTTCATCGTCGCGGCCGCCGCGTTCGCCGCCTTCGACGCCGGTCTCGTCGCCAGTCCGCTGCGCACGATGCTGCCACCCGTCGCGGTGCTGCTGCCGGGCGCCCTCATCGTCACGGGCCTCAGCGAACTCGTCGCCGGCGCCATGGTCAGCGGCGCCGCTCGCCTCGCGCACGGCACGGCGCAACTCGTCATGTTCGCCGCAGGCGTCGCCGGCGCGAGCCTGCTGACGCACGCGCCGAGCAGCGCCTTCGTCAACACCCGCGTCGACGAGCTGGGCCCGCTCGCCGGGTTCATCGGCCTCGGGGCGGTGACGATCGGCATCTGCCTCATGGAGTCGGTGCCGCGGCGCCTCGCACCCTGGGTGCTCGCCGTGACGACGCTGACGTACGCGACGCAGTGGTCGATCCAGAACTGGCTCGCCTACCCCGCCTGGGCCGGCGCGTGCGCGGGCGCCTTCATCGCCGCCTTCAGCGCATGGGTGATGGCGCTCGCCCGCCCGACGCTGCCGCGCATGGTGTTGTTCCTGCCGAGTTTCTGGCTGCTCGTGCCCGGCTCGCTGGGGCTCGTCAGCGTCACGCAGCTCGCCATCGACCCTCACGAGTCGTGGAAGACGGCGACGAATGCCTCCGGCGCCATCATCGGGATCGCTCTCGGGCTCGTGTTCGGCACGAGCGCCGCGCGCGGGCTGCGCGTCACGATCCGACGCACCCGCCGCCGCCGTCCCAACCGGCCCGCCTGATCTACGCTGGAGCGATGACGTCGTCCCCGCGCCTGCGCGCCTTTCTCCTCGCCCTGTGCGGTGTCGCACTGGGCATCGCACTCGCGCGCCTGTCGGGCGGTTCCCTCGCCGTCGTGCTCGCGATCGTCGTCGGCGTCGCGTGCTTCATCGTCATGCAGATGCGGCGCCGGGGCTGACAGCCCTGCCCAGCGCAAGCTATCCGGCACCAATCTGACCGAATCGGTGGCGCCGGACGCGCCGTTGCAGGGAAAATGAAGGAACGCGTGTCTGCCGACGCGCTGACGTTCGACGTCGACGCCCGTCGACCTCGCCGAGAGTCCACGCTGAAAGGTCTGGCATGAGCACCTCACCCACGGAGCGTCGCGACGACGACTTCACGTTCCCGACCGCCGCCTGGGTCGCCATCGACGTCACGGCCCTCGGCGTGCTCATCCTGCTGCTGTGGATCTTCCAGCCCGAGAAGGGTCTGCTGCCCGAGCCGAGCTGGCTGATCGACCCCCTCGCCGGCTGGCTGCTCGGCAACGTCCTCGGGTTCGCGGCATACAAGACATTCCTCAAGCTGCCGCCGGCCGGCATGGCGGCGATCTGCCTCGTGCTGGTCGCCCTCTCGCCCGTCATCTTCCTCAAGTACCCGGCCATGGGTGCGTTCTTCTCCGCGCTGGCCATCGGCATCGGCGCGGGTTCGATCATCCACCGAACGCTGATCGAGCGCGGCACGCACTGACGCGTCTCGACCTCAACGTCGAGCGCAACACCGCAGCCCCCGTCGACGAGACGGGGGCTGCGGTGTTTCACGTGAAACACGCCGCAGTGTCAGCCCTGCGCGCTCCATGCGGCCCCCGACACGACGGAAAGTGCGGGCCCCGCCAAGCACGCTGCTCACATTGCCCGGCGGCCGGGTGCGGGCCGGACGGGCCGGTACGCACGAACCGCCCGGAATCACGAGGATTCTCGGGCGGTTCGTCGATCACGCGTCAGATCGCACGGCGTCCCGGTGTCACGGCATCCCGGCGATGGAACCACAGTTCGACGTCGCGGGCTTGCCCGCGAGACGGTCGACGACCCAGTCGCGCGCGGCCGATTGGTCGGTGATGTACGGGGCGAGGTGGTTGAGAATCGACTTGGTGCCCGTGCTCGGGTTGCTCAGCGGCGCGTACGTGACGTTGGAGCCCTTGCCGCACCAGTCGACTGCGAGCTGGCGGGCTTGACTGTGCGTGACGAGGTCGTCGGCGTTCGCCGTCGCCACGCGCACGGCAGCCGTCGGCTTGAGGCGGCCGATGCGCTGGGCGTCGATGAATTCGGAGAGCGCCGGTTCGCGCGCGACGATCTGCGCGAGCGATTCGCCCGTCTTCGTGTACTGCGACGTCTTCTTGCCACCGAACGCGAGGACGGTGTCGGCGGTGCACTGCCCGCTCGTCTTCGCGAGCATCGCCTTGCCGTTGCCGTTGAAGTTGTCGTCGACGATCTGTTGCAGCGCCGGGTACTCGCTGAAGGCGCCGTTGATGATGTATCCGATGACGCCGGCGATCGGACTGCCGTCGACGCCGGAGAGCACCGAGTTGAGGTCGGCGGGTGGCGCGCCGACGTAGGCGGCTGCGACGTTCAGCTCCGGCGCGTACGCGGGAGCGGCTTCGACGGCCGCGCCGGAAGCGCCGCCACCCTGGGAGTAGCCGTACGTCGCGACCTTCGAGTCGGCCGTGACGCTCGCGCCGGGCACCTTGCTCGCGACGCGCGCCGCGTCGAGCACCGCGTGGGCCTGGTCGGCACGGTTCATGTAGCTGTGGACGCGGTCGTTCATGCCAAGGCCGACGTAGTCGGTGACGACGACGGCGACGCCCTTCGACAGCAGTTTGTTCATCGCGGTCGTCTCGTAGTTGACACCGATCGAGCCGGGAACCTCGAGGTTGAGCGCGGAGGTGAGCATCTTCGACGGCGCGCACTGGTCGCCCTGGCCGATCGTGCCGACGGAGAAGCTGACGACGGGACGCGGGCCCGGGCCTGCCCACTTCGCCCACGGCTCGATGTAGGCGCCGGTGACGGCGGTCGGCTTGTCGTTCGTGTCGCGCGTCGAGTACATGATGCGCGTCGTCTTGCCATACACGCCGAGGCCGGTGAAGAACGGCTCACTCTTGATGAGGGTGCCGGGGGTGGCCGGGACGCTGGCGGGCGCGGTGTAGAAGGTGGCGGTGCTGGCCTGGGCGGCGGGCGCTGCAGCCATCGTCGTGACGCAGGCGGTGGAGGTGGCGGCATACGTGAGAGCGACGGCGGCGAGACGGTTTCGGCGCATGGGGGTTCCTTCGGGGGGAGAGTTTCCGGGGACCGGCATGAAGCAGCCACGCGATGTGACCCAACGCACAGTAACCCTCCCGCGGGGGCGGTTGGGGAACGGCGATCCGAAAAGTTACGCGAGCGTAATCGGGTGAGAGATCGCGATCTTCCCGTCACGACGGGTGGCCCGACGGGTCGAAAACCCCTCCCAGGGCGGCTGGTCTGGGGTTTCCAAAACCGACGCCGCTGCATGCCCCATCAAGACTCCGAGCAGCCCGAGCAAGCCCCGCCGCCCCGTCAGGCGCCGAACGCTGATTGCGGTTGACGTTCCTGCGGTGGCACCTCGGCTTCGTTGCCGGCGCCTCGTTCGAGAACGCGCGCGATGTCGCGGGCGAGCTGAACCGTGGCGTCGATCTCGACGCGGCGCGTCGACACGCTCTCGACGTTGAAGCCGAACGGCACGTCGAGGTAGCGACAGAAACGGGCGAGTTCGTGCGCGGCGGCGAGGCAGTGCTCGTAGGACGCCTCGAGGGTGTCGTGGCTGCGGCGCAGTTCGTTGCCGACCCAGCGGGGCACGTCGACGCCGAGCCATTCGAGGAAGTCGAGGGTCTTCTCCGAGCCACACAGCGACAGCGTGAAGATGAGGCGCGCCGGTCGGATGCCCCGCTCGGCGCAGGCGTAGGCGTAGTCGCTGATCGTGTTCTTCGCCTCGCCGGTGTCATAGACGACCTGGCTGACGAAGAACGCCGCACCCGACTCCTGTTTGCGCAGCAGCCGTTCGTGCTCGGCGGTCGTGCGTGCGTGGCGTTCGGGGATGACGACCCCGCCGAGCGTCACGTGCTCGTGCTCGGCGGCGAGGTCGACGGCGCGCGACAGGCTCGTCCGCACCGGCTTGTCGGACGAACTAGCGCCGACGAAGACGGTCGCGTCACCCTGGCGGCGTGAGGTGAGGAAGTCGCGCAGCTGCGCCTCGTCGTACTTGCCGACGCAGCGGTAGACGATCGCGTTCCCGTCCCACCCGGCGAGCGGGCCGGCGAGGAAGTCGGCCGGGTCCATCGTCTCGAGGTAGGGGAACGGCCGGTCGTCATCGGTGCGATCCGACTCGTCGTCGAGGTCGTAGAGGATGAGCGCGTCGACATCGAGGCCGTCGAGACGCGTGAGGGTCGCGTCGGCGATCTCCTGCGCACGTTCGGCGCTCGTCGTCGCGCGCGGCGGCGTCATGGCGAACAGCAGCAGTTCACGTTCGTCGGTGACGAGGTCGGCGAAGGTGCGTTCGGCATGGGCGCTCATGACGATCGAGGCTAGGCCCGCACCTCATGAACCCCCGATTCGCGCGCCGACCCGTGAGACGAGCAGCCGTCTGCCGCGGACCGAAAGCAGCGGATCATGACCCGGAAACGCGTCACGGATGACGCGCTTCCGGGCGATGACGGCGGCTCTGAGGGGTGCCGCGGGGCTCCGCACGGCCGGGGCAACGTCAGGCTTGGGCGAGGACGTCGATCGTCGCGGTCGCGGGATCCCACCACCGCAGACGGTCGGCAACGAGGACGTCAGGCGCCGGCTCACCACCGCGGGCGTCGACGGCGGCCATGGCCTCCCCGAGTCGATCGCGCGGGATGCGCCGACCGAGCGTCACGTGCGGCGTCCACACCGGGTGGCGGACGAGCGGTGACGCCTGACGCAGCGCCGCCACCTCATCGGCGACGACACGGGGCGGCTCGGCGAGGTGCGCGAGCGTCACCCGTGAGCCCGCGCCGAACGCGATGAGGCCGCGCACGTCGAGACGGATCGGCAACGCGGCGGCGAAGAAGTCGCGGGCGCGTGCGATCACGTCGTCGGGAATCGCCGATGCGACGACGAGCGACAGGTGCGGCGCGTTCGTCATGCCACGGTGGTCGAGTTGTGACGGCAGGCCGAAGAATCGCAGCGCCCGCCACTGTTCCTCGACGGCGGTGGCGCTGCGCTCGTCGAAACTCAACTCGAGCGCACAGTCGGCCATGACTTGACGCTA
Organism: Dermacoccus sp. NHGro5; assembly: GCF_017565385.1. Lineage (NCBI taxonomy): Bacteria > Bacillati > Actinomycetota > Actinomycetes > Micrococcales > Dermacoccaceae > Dermacoccus > Dermacoccus sp. NHGro5. The sequence continues at coordinate 8,418 of NZ_JAGEKQ010000021.1, forward strand.
CCGAGGTCAGAGGATGAAGAACCACCCCTAGGTGCTCGGTTGAGCCCCAGGGGTGGTTTCCATGCGGATGCTCCGGCCGTCGTCAGGCCGCCGCGCGGCGTCCGTCAGGCCAGCGCGTCGCCGTCGCCGGAATGGTCGGCGGTGTCGTGACGCTCGCGGCGGTCGCGCCGCAGGGGAAGCTCGGCGGTGCGGTCGCCGCCGTCGCCGCGGCCGTCGACGTCATCGTTCGAGGCGGTCTCAGACGCCCGCTCCCGCGACTCGCGCTCGTAGCCGGGCCCCCGCCCGCCCTCCTGCCTGTGCGGCGGGTGGTGGCCGAGTTGATGCTCGACGAACTCGCCGACGGCGCCGACGCCGTCGTCGTCACTCGCGTCGACGCCGCCCGGGGCGAAGCGGTAGGTGTTGTTGCCGATCATGAACAGGATCCACAGGCCGATGACGCCCCAGACCGCCACGACCCACAGGGGGCGGGTGAGGTCGACGCCGCCGAAGTAGGCGATCGAGCGCACGGCGTCGACCCCCGCGCCGTTCGGCAGGTACGGGCCGACCGAGCGCCACGGCTCGGGCAGCACGTCGTAGGCGAACGCACCGCCGGCGGAGGGGTTGCCGAGGATGACGAACAGCAGGATCGCGAGGCCCACGCCGAGCGAACCGAATGCCGACGTCAGGCCGAACGTGAACGTGCTGACGGCGAAGACGAGCGCCATGCCCATGGCGGAGATCTTCCAGAACGGGCCGGGCAGCGCGTCGAGCATGTGCTGCGCCACCAGGGTGCCGACGATGCCCGAGAGCACCGCGTACCCGGCGAACAGCAGCAGACGCATGCGCGCCCCGACGGCGGTGTGCGAGCGGTTGCCGACGACGGTCGTCATCGACGCGGGAAGCAGGTAGGCGCCGACCATCCAGGCGAGGACGAGATAGAACGCGGCGGTTCCGCGGGCGTCGTCGGGCGCAGCCTTGACGACGTCATGCGTGACGAGGCCGCGCTTCGCGTTCTGTGACGTCTTCGTCGCGACGGTCTGCGCCACCTGAGCGCGCGAGGCGCCTTGAGCCGAGGCGTAGTAGAGCGTGTCCTTCGGGTTCTTCTCCGTCTTGCTCGGGTTGAAGACGTAGACGCCGACGGCCTCGTCCTTCTTCACCTGCTCGATGGCGGCCTTCTCGTCGGTGCTGATCGTCGCGAGCACGGGCTGACCGTCGATGGCGTTGAGCTTGTTCGCGATGTAGCCGGCGTTGCCCTCGGTGTGGCTGACGACGATGAACGGCGCCTTCTTCGCCTCCGGCTTGCCGAAGGCACCCATGTACGAAAGCCCCATGAGGCCCTGCACGATCACGCACATGAGCGCGAGCACGATGAGGCGGGGGGCGAACTGACGGATCTGCTCGCGAGCGGTGGTCTGTGCAGGAGCAGACTCGTCGAGACGCTGCGCCATGGGCTTCCTCCGAAGGACGGGATGCGGGCGGTTTCGTGGGGGCCGGCCGCTCGCGTCGCGGCAAGCTGCCGGGCCGTGGTTCAACCGTACTTCCCCAGGCCCCATCCGGTCACACTACACCTGTAGTAACGCCTGGAGGAAATCGCAGGACCCAGACAGATTTCGCCTGGCACTCACACCGTGCGGCTCGCCACACCAGGACGAGACCGCTTTCATTCCTCGGCCTCGCCGCCCGCCTCAGCGGGCGGCGAGGAGCGCCGTCACCAGCTGCGCGGGATGTTGCGCAGGTTGGAGCGGCCCATCGCGACGGCTTCGCCGGCACCGCCGTTGAGCACGATGCGCGACATGGCCGTCGCGAACCCGAACACCTGGTCGCTCGTGATCTTCGGCGGGATCGACAGCGCCATCGGGTCGGTGACGATGTCGACGAGGCTCGGGCCCTTGTGCGAGAGCGCCTCGGCGTACGCCTTCTCGAGGTCCTTCGGGTTCTCGACGCGGATGGCGTGCCACCCCATCGCCTGAGCGATGGCGGCGTAGTTGACCTCGGGTACGTCAACGCCGAAGTCGGGCAGCTTGTCGACGAGCATCTCGAGCTTGACCATGCCGAGCGTCGAGTTGTTGAACACGGTGAGCGTCAGCGGCAGGTCGTAGGCGCGTGCCGTCAGCATGTCGCCCATGAGCATCGACAGGCCGCCGTCACCGCACATCGCGACGACCTGGCGGTCGGGGTGCGCGAACTGGGCGCCGATGGCCTGCGGCAGCGCGTTGGCCATCGAGCCGTGCAGCATCGAGCCGATGAGGCGGCTGCGGCCCGTCGGCTGGATGTAGCGCGCGGACCACACGTTGCACATGCCCGTGTCGGCGGTGACGATCGCGTCGTCCGCGAGGGCCTCGTTGAGCAGCGACGCGGCGTACTCGGGGTGGATGGGGGTGTGCTTCTCCACCTTGCGGGTGTAGGCGCCCACTGCCTTGTCCATGAGCTTCTCGTGCTTCTTGAGCGTCTTGTCGAGGAACTTCGAGTTCTTCTTCTCCTCGATGAGCGGCAGCACGGCGTCGAGAGTCGCCTTGACGTCGCCCTGGATCGGCAGGTCGACGGCCGTGCGGCGGCCGAGCACCTCGGCGCGCGCATCGATCTGTACGGTGCGCGTGTCGGGCAGGAACTGGTCGTACGGGAAGTCGGTGCCGACCATGATCATGAGGTCGGCGTCCTCGATGCCCTCGGCGGCGGCGCCGTAGCCGAGCAGGCCCGTCATGCCGACGTCGAACGGGTTGTCGTACTGCACGAAGTCCTTGCCGCGCAGCGAGTGCCCGACGGGCGCCTTGGCCTTGCTCGCGAGCCGCATGAGCTCGTCGTGTGCCCCGGCGGCACCGGCGCCGGCGAAGATGGCGACCTTCTCCGCCGCGTTGATCTCAGCGGCAAGCTTCTCGACGACTCCGGTCGGCGGCACGAGCACGCCCGGCTCGGGCACGGCGACGGGCGTCACGTCCGAGGTGGCGGGCTCGTCGGCGATGTCACCGGGCAGCGTGATGACGGAGACACCCTTGAGCGTGACGGCGTGCTGGATCGCCGCCTGCACGACGCGGGGGCTCTGCACGGGCGTCGAGATGAGCTCGGAGTAGACGCTGCACTCGGTGAAGAGACGGTCGGGGTGCGTCTCCTGGAAGTAGTCCTGCCCGATCTGCGCGCTCGGGATGTGGCTCGCGATGGCGAGCACGGGCGCGCCGGAGCGGTTCGCGTCGTAGAGGCCGTTGATGAGGTGCAGGTTGCCCGGGCCGCAGGAGCCCGCGCAGACGGCGAGTTCGCCCGTCACCTGCGCGTCGGCGGACGCGGCGAAGGCGGCGACCTCCTCGTGGCGCACGTGGATCCAGTCGATGCCGCCCTTCGCGCTGCCGCCGGTGCGGCGCACGGCGTCGACGATGGGGTTGAGGCTGTCTCCGACGATGCCGTAGATGCGGCGCACACCGGCGGCCTGGAGCTGGGAGACGATCTGTTCGGCGAGCTTCATCGAGCTGACTCCTCCGGCGGCACCCGCCGCCTCGTTCGTGAACACGTTTTGATTTCAGTCAAGTACGCGCGGCAGATCCCGTCAACGAGTTTGCGATGTGAACTCTGGCATCCGCCACCGACAACCCCGTCATTCCGCGGTTTTCGACACCTCGCGGCACCCGTCAACGTGACGAAAGAGGCATTCGCAGGCACCCTGCCGACAAGGTGCACGCAACGCGTCACGCCTCGACGATGTTCTGGCCCAGGTATTTTCCGGGCCGCGGGGCGCTCGGCAGCAGGTACACACCGGAGCCGATGGGCGTCGTCCAGGTATTGAGGAGGTCGGCCTCGGCGAGGCGGCGCTGGATCGGCACGAACTGCGCGGCCACGTCGGCGCAGAACGCGACGAAGATCAACCCGCGGTCGCTCGTGCCGTCGGCGCGCGCGTCCTCGTAGTTGTAGGGGCGGCGCAGGATGCGCTCCCCCGTCTTCGCCGGCCGCGCCCGCGGCACGTGGGCCGCCGGGTTGATGACGCTGAGGCCCAGCTCGTCCGTCTTGTCCAGGTCGATCGGGTCGTGCGCTGACGTGCCCGTCAGCGGGGCGCCGTTCGTCAGCCGCCTGCCGATCGCGTTCTCCTGAGAGGTGCGATCGAGCGTCTGCCACACGTCGACGTCCATGCGGATACGGCGGATCACCATACCGGTGACGCCCTCCATCCACGGCGCGTCGGTGGTGGCGGCGTTCCACACGCGGTCGGCCTCGTTGCCGTCGACGTTCGGCTGCTCCTGCCCGTCGAGCTGGCCGAACAGGTTGCGCGTGACACCTGCATCGCTCGGGCGCGCGCCGGCGTGGAAACCGCGCTGCTGCCAGCGCGGCGTCGCGATGCCCTTGAGCGCACTGACGAGTTGCGTCGCCGCGTGGCTCACCCCGACCGGGTTGGCCGCGTCGATCTGGATGACGAGATCCGTCTGATCCCAAGGCTCCTCGAACCGATCGATCGGCATCGTGGGGATCGGCGCGAGCCACGACGGAGCCTTCGCCCGCACGCCGCGCAGCGTGAACACGCGCGGCCCGAGGCCGACGGCGATCGCGACGCCGCCGGCATCGAACGCGAGTTCATGCGCGATGTCGGGCAGCGGCGTCGACCCCGCGACGAAGCGCGACGCGGCGTCGTCGACGACGACGAGCGCACGACGCAGGTCGTCCTTGGTCGCATCGCGCGCGAGGTCGAGGCCGAGCCAGTGCGCGTGCGTGCCAGGCTGCGTCGTCACACCCGACTGACGCGGCGCACCGCTCGGCACGTGCCAGCGCGCCGGATGGGCCGACGCGCTGGCACGCGCGCCCTGAGTGGTCGAGGCATTCGAGGATCCCGAACCTACCGCCCCGGAACCTGGCCCAGCCCCTGGCGCCGACGCTCCCGACCCCGCGCGATCACACGCCGCGAGCGCAACGGCACCGAGGCTCGCGAACGACCCGGCGATCAGTCCCCGCCGCGAGGCCCCGCCCCCATCGGCTATTCCTGTACCCTTCTGCGATTTTCGTCCACCTTCGCGCGCCACCCCGGCCGTCGCCGCCGATGGGCCGGCTGGGCACTGCGGATCCACGCGAGACGGACCATCACCTGAACCCTCCTCGTCCTGACCGCGGCCCGCGCGGGGCACCTCCGTCGAGGCACCCCGCGCATCGTCACGACGCTGACGGCGAAGGCTCACTGGCCGCGACGGCGCCGCGCCATGAGCGCGACTCCGATGCCGACCACCACGACGACACCCGCCACCGCGGCGACGACGCTCCACGCGGCGCTGCCGTCAGCGTCCTCGTGCGCTTCCGCCGCAGGTGACGGAGCGGGCGAGTCGAACGTCGTCGTGGCCGTCGCGCGCGGCGACGACGACGCGGCGCCGACCGAGGACGACGCTGCCGTCGACGGCGCCGCAGTGCTTGCAGTGCCACCCTTCAGCGTGAACGTGTACGACCCGCTGATGGGGTGACCGTCGCTGGAGACGACGCGCCACGTCACGGTGTACGCGCCGTCACCGTGGCCCGCGAACGGGGCGCTGACGGTGCTGCCGTCGACCTTCGGCGTGGCCTTCGACGTCGATCCGTCCGGTGCCTTGACGGAGATCTGGTTGCCGACGGCGAGCGGCTTCTCGGCGAACGTCAGCTCGAGCGATGACGGCGCGCTCTTCACCGTCGCGCCATTCTTCGGCGTCGTGCCGGTCAGTTCGTCGTGGGCGGATGCGGCGGGCGCGAACGCGATCGTCGTGGCGAGCGCGAGGGCGGCATAAATCTTCTTCATCGTGGGAGCCTTTCGGGCCGTCAGGTCAGTGGGAGGGGGTGGTCGACATGCCTGGCATGGTCGAGCCGGCCGAGTGCGAACCCATGCCGCTCGAGTGGGCGTCGCCGGAGTGGGTCGCCTCCGACGAGTGCTGCGCGTGGCCGGAGCCCGCGTACTTCTCCTTCGCACCGTCATAGGCGCGTACGGGGAAGCTGACGTCGGTGTGCGAGCCGTCCTCGAACGTCACGGTCAGCTTCTGCGTCTCGCCTGCCTTGAGCGCGTGCGAGAGATTCATGAACATGAGGTGGCTGCTGCCCGGCTTGAGTTCGAGCGAGCCGCCGGCGGGCACCGTGAAGGACTTCGTCTCCTTCATCTCCATGCCCGTCGCGGTCTTCTGCGTGACGTGCAACTGCACCGGCCCGGCGTCACCGCGAGCGCCGGTGACGACGATGGGCTTCGTCCCGGTGTTCTTCAGCGTGCCGAACGCGGCGCTCATGCCCGAATCGGCGGCCTTCGCCCAGGTGTCTGACGGCCTGATGCGCGACGCCATCGTGGCGTCGGCGCTCGACGTGGCTGACGTCGACGTGGCCGGCGCCGACGATGCGGCGCTCTTGGAGTCGCCCGAGGTGCCTGAATCTTCCGACGAGCAGGCGGTGAGCGCTGCCGGCGCGGCGAGCGTCAGGAGGGCGACGGCCGTCAGACGGCGGGTGCGGCGGGTGGCGGACGTGATGGTGATGCTCATGGTGAGGTCTTTCGTTCTGGGTGCGACGTGGCGTCGCGGCGGCTCTCACGGCCAGGGGCATCGGTGGCGTCGCCGATGGATGCGACGAACGCTGCGGCGATTTCACGGCTGCCGGGCAACGCAGGACGCGCGGGGCGCCCGGGCCGCTCGATGCGCGACGGGGGTGACGCCGACATGGCGCGCGGCCACGGGCGGTTCATGCCGTCGTGCGCTCGTCAGGCCCCCCTGACACCAGGGGGCACCGCACCGGCACGATGCGGACGCTCGGTCGACAGCCGTGAGGCGCATGTCGACAGCCCTGATGGCCAGGCCCGTGAGAGAGGGAAAAGATCCGAGGATCAGTGCGAGAGAACGAAACTCACCGGTGGGGCGCGGCTGGCCCGCGGGGCGTGCAGCGTCACCAGGCGGGGCGCACGAATGTCGTCGAACACCGTGCAGGCCGTCGGAAATTCACCGAACGGCGCGAGCTGAATCTGCGGTACGAGGACGCGGATCGTCCAGGCGAGCGCCCTCTCGCCGTACGCGAGGAGCGCGGCGAACAGCCATGTCATGCCGATATGGCTCGCGGCCATCGTCGCGCTCGTGCCGTCGGCGCTGACGTCGGCGGCGCTCGCGTGGTGCGGCATCGTCATCGAGGCGGGCATGAGCGTCGACATCGCCGCGTGCAGCGCGAGCTGCGCGACTGCCATGACGCCGACGAGCTGCGCGAAACTCCAGCGTCGCCTGCTCACCGCGTGCATGATCGGCGTGCCGATCACCGCCAGGCAGATGAGGAGCAGCACCGGTGCGCGATGCCCGCCACCGGCGACGTGCGCGGCGCCCGCCGAGCACGCCGTCAGGGCAGCGACGAGCAGGCTGCGCACCCAGCGCACTTGCTGTTTCTGCCCGAGCTCCACCCAGTTAGTCTACGAGCAGCACCCAGCGCGCCCGCCCAGCCACGCTGTGAGGCCGGGTACACCGCGTCCTCGGCGAGCGTGCATGCGAGCCGCGAAACCGGTGCTCCTACAAGCCAGGACGAACCGCTGCTCGATGCGCGCAACACGCTCGTCGCCGCGGAGCTGGACATGCGCGTTGTCGCGGTGGCCGATCACGTGATCGATCTTGGACCCGGCGCGGGCGACGCCGGCGGGACCGTGGTTGCAGGTGGTACGCCCGCCTACGTCGCGGACAAGGGCGTCGGTGCTTCCGCGGGCTACCTTGCCGCCGCACTGCAGGCAGCCACCAACGTGACCCCATTGTGACGAGTGTGTCGCTGTGCGATCTGAACATCGCACAGCGACACACTCGACGAGGTCGTAGTCTCAGGCGGGGAGCTTAGAGGCCCAGGACGTCCACCTTCTCGATCGTGGGTTCGCTGAACAGTTTGCCGGCCAGAATCGCGGGTCCCCCGCGATTGGGGGGACACGCCCTAGCTCTGGGCCTCGCCGAGGCGCGCTTCGGGCGTGAGCTCGGCGCGGACACCGCCGCCGGTCGCAGCCTGGGCAAGAGCGCGACCCAGCGCAGGTGCCTGCTTGAACAGATTGTGACCAGCCACAAACAGGACAGAGTCTGCCTCCCACACGGCCACGCCGTCCTCACTCCACGGGAGGTCGGTCACCCAGCAGTGAAGGAAGTCGCGCGGCTCTGGGTGGAGACCGGGCAGCGCCCGTGTGACGTATTCGCGTGCGCGTTCGTCCAGCGATCGAATCGCCGCCGGGTCGATGAAAGTTCCGTCGTCGCGGACGCCGACGGTGTCGCTGAGTCCGACCGAATAGTTTCTGTTACCCGGTAGCGGCGTCGCGTAGACGCCGACTTCGCCGAAGACGCCGCTGCCGTCCTGCAGGCACGCGACTCGTGCCGGGGCGGCGGCTTTCACGTCGAAGGTCAGCCTGACGTGTGCGGCAAGGCGAACCGGCAGCGACAGGCCGACGCTGCGTGCCAGGCGGGCGGTTTCGCGGCCGGCGCACACGACCACCTTGGAGTAGACAGCCCGGTCGGTGACGCTGCGCACCTCGACCGTCCCGTCGGCGCGGGGATCGATGGAGATGACCTCACCGGTGGTGACCGCATCGGCGAGGGCACCCGTGAGTGCCTTGATCGCGGCTCGGGTGCGGATCGCGCCGCCCGACTCGTCGAGCACCGCTGGCCCCGAGTACCCAGCGAGCAGCGGCATCCGCTGGGCGACCTCGGCCGCGTCGATCTCGCGCGCTTCCACGCCGCCGACCTGGTCGAGCACCCGCAGCCGCGCCAGGGCGCTGTCTCCGATCGCCAGGACACCGTCTGATGAGACCAGCTCGACGTCGAAGTGTTCGGCCCACTCATCCCATATGCCGCGGCTTTCGCGCGCGAAGGCGACGAGTCGCGGGTCGTCGTGGGCATGCCGGAAGATCCGCGACTCGCCTGCGGATTGACCCGTCCCGGGCACACCAGCCTCGTACAAGCGCACCGACACGCCCTGCTCCCGCAGCGCGTACGCCGTCGACAGACCGACGATCCCGCCCCCGATCACCGCTACCTCGGGTGAACGCGTCGTGGCAACGCCGTCGTCAGTTCCTGTCATCGCGGTTCCCCGATCTGTTGGTGATTAGCGATAGGCCGCAAGAGAAGGGGTCGCTGTCACAACGTCAGCGGGCTGCGTAAGCCCGAAGTCACCGTGCGCAGCGACCCCTCCTCTCTGGGCCAGTACTCCCGGTTCTCGTCGGGAAGCACGTGATCTCGCGGTCTCTGCGTCTCCGCAGACCGGCCGTGCCACCTGCGTGCCACTCGTACCAAAAGGCTTGTTGCACTCGCCGAAACGGGTCGTGACACAGTACAAATTGTACTCGTCCCAGCTGGCGTCTGCACGTGCCCGTCGCGGATCTATCGCCGTTTCGGGAGGAAGGGCAGGTGCTGCACGTCGGGATCACCGGCGGCGAGGCCATCGACGGTGACCTCGTATCCGACGAGGTCCTGACTCGGCCACGATTCCCCGCTGAACAGCGAACGCACGGCGGCCAGGCGCTGCTCGAACTCGGCTCGGTTGTCGGCGCGGATCTCGAGCGAGTCGGTCTCGTCGGTGGCGCCGATGGGCCTGATCGTGAAGAGCGACTTCGTAATGCTCGATGCGTCCGTCCCGCTACCGATCAGGTCGTATTGGAGGCCGTGTTCTGTCAACGCCGTAGCGACACGGTGACGCACCCGCTGTTCGGCGGCGCCTTCGTCCGTTGCGTCGTCGATGGTCATCGTCTCGACCAGCACGAGAGTGCTGCGGCGCCTGCCGCCGATCGGACGCGCCTCGTATCCGAGGCCGCTCGCAACGCGGAGCGCCTCATCCACGTCATCGAGCGCGACCCGCACGGTGAGGAAGATCGTCGCCATGCTTTCAGGGTAGTTGCGGTCGCCGTCGGCGTGTCAGTCTCTTCCGCTCCAGTACAGCGGCATGCGCCGTTCGTGGGCAATGGCGACGATCTTCAGGGCCTCGTCGGTGAGGTAGTAGACGAGGCGGTAGTGCGAGTGAGGAACCTTGGCATGGCGAAAGACACGGCCAGCCGGCGTGTCGAGGATGGTCTCGGCTGACTCCGGCCATTCGAGGAGACGATCGATGACCCGGTCGACGTCGGTGCGGAACCTCGCGCCGCGGTGCTGTCCACCCTGGTCGTACCACTGGATCGCGTCGTCCAGCTCACGCACGGCATCGGGGTGAAACCCGACGCGGAGCGTCAAACGCTTCTCTCGGCAGCGCGGGCGTCGAGGTAGGCGTTCGCTTCCTCGCGAGAGAGCATCGTGACCGTGCCGTTCTCGAGTTCGTCAGCCCTGCGTGAAGCGACGGATGCCCAGGCTGCGTCGATGACCGCCTGGTCGGGGGCGTCGGCGTCGTAGAGGACGTCGGCGACCCGCGATCGCTCCTCGGGCGTGAGCGCCATCGCGGCTTGGATCACCTCAGCCACCGTCATGCCCCAATTCTACCGTGGCACCGTCCGGTTCAGCGAGGTTGACCCGGCCACGAGCGTGAGAGGAGTCGTCAGCCCTGCGTGGGGTGGTCGTCTCGTACCTCTTTACGCAAGTGAGCGGATAGATAGATGCGAGGACTGGTCATGGCTTCGGAGTTGGATCGTAAGGCATCGACGGTGGTCGGCGGCATGTCGCTGCGGGTCGAGAAGACAGGCCGCGCGCCCGAGGAGGCCGGCGGGAGTCGGATGCAGTTCTTGTACGAGGTGCGTGCCGGCGAGCATGTCTATCGAGGTACGGATCTGTATGCGGGTGTCGGGATGGATGTGTCGGCGTCGCGAATGGTCGGGGTGCTGGCGGGGTTCCTCTCTAAGGCAGGCGAGAGATACCGCTCGGGCATGTGCCCGCCGGATGACGCCTACCCGGAGTGGGTCTATGAGCAGGCGTATCTGAATGAGGACGAGCTGGCGATGGCGTCGTTCGAGCTCGAAGAGCCGGAGGTGTTCACCGGGCGGTTCGGTGAGCAGGAAGGGCCGTGGGCGTCGGTGGTGTTTTTGCAGGGCGAGGACGCGGACGCCGCGCTCTCGGTTCTTGAAGAGCGCGGTCCGGAGGCAGCGATCGCGCATTTGGCGCAGTGGGACTTTGGAGATGAGACGGAGCAGGCTGCAGCCGCGAACGGTCACGTCTACAAGGCGCCACCGGTCGGGACGTGGGATAGGGAGTTCCGCAGCGGCGCATATCACCTGTCGTGGAATCACTCGCTGGGACACGTGGGCTTGACCCGCAGTATCGCTGGCGCGGCCGAGGCGGCGACACCATCGGAGCGTGCCCGGCAGCTGGGCCCAGCGTCGCCGACGGTCACCGCCGGGGTGACTGGTCACAGCATCGACGCCCGCCCGGAGCCACTGGGCAGATGACCGCATATGGATAGGAACCCACTGGGGTGAGGTGCCGGGGCGTCGCAGAGATGCGACGCCCTTGTGGTGTGTCACGATCAACGCATGGCACGCAAAATGGTGTTCAGCTCGTTGATGACCTTGATGGCGCCGAGCTCGACGGGACCGGTGAGAGCATCACCTTCGGGCTGGATGGCCGCACGTATGAGATCGACCTGTCGACGGCACACGCGGATGAACTTCGGCAGGTGCTCACCCCGTACCTGACGGCCGCACGCCTGACGGGGCGTCGCCCAGCCGGGCGCCCGGCATCTTCTGTCGCGCAGGCTCGGAACTTGGGGGCGATCCGGGAATGGGCACGGGATCACGGATACACGGTGAGCGATCGGGGACGTGTCTCGGCGGCCATCGTCGCCGCCTACGACGCCACGTCCTGACGGAACGCTCACCGTCCGATTCCCTCTCGCGTGACCTCGGGCGTGGCCGGAGGCGTGCCACGGCGGCGGAGGCTGGTAAGGAAGCCGTCGATGCGTTCGTGATCGAGGCGCTGCTGCGTGGCATCCGGTTTCGCCCCGAGCGGGGTGTGGTCGGTGATCCCGTAGCGTTCCCGATAGGCGACGACCATGCGCAATACCGTCCCCCACGGCTCTCTCGCAGCTGAATCGGGACGAGGTTCGGGGCCGAGCGCCTTCAGCCAGGGAGGCTTCTCCGTGAGGGCGTCGTCCGCGAGGGCTTGGGCGCGCTGTTCGATGAGCGATCGTAGTTCGGTCAGCGCGCGGGTCATGTCCTCGGGCATGCTGCCGGATGCTTCGGGGATGAACCCGGCGATGAACCGTCGCCGGGTGCCGCGCCCGCGTCCGGGGCTGGTGCGCGTGGCGAGTTGCTGCACGCGGTGGCGCAGCAGGCTCGCCGGGTCATCGGCGTCAGTGAGCGGCCCGGCCTTCAGTGCGCGGTCGATCAGCCGTTCCGGTCGGTGCCCGGCGGCCTCTGCCCGGCGCAGCGTGGCGACGATGGACCCGAACGTTTCCGACTCTGTCAGCTCGTCGACGAGGCCGTGGTCAAGGCCCGCTCGCGCAAACAGTTCCGTGATGTGCTCCGCCTGGGCTTCCTGCGCGACGGTCTCGTACTGATCGGCGAGGTGCGCGATCGAGGACCAGGCTTGCTGCTCGGCCTCGATCGTCTCGTGCGCGGACCTCTCCGCCCCTTCATGCTGCAAGACCCCGTAGAGGATCGAGTGGGCGGTGGGCTCGGTGTCGGGGAGCTGGTGTTCTTCAAGGTGGGCCTGGTCGATGGCGACGTAGGCGGTGTTGGACGCCCGGCCGCGGGTCATCGCGACGTAGAAGTTCTCCCGCGTCATTGAAGACGAGTGCACGATCGCGTGCGCAGTGTCCACGGTTGCGCCCTGTGCGCGGTGGGCAGTGACCGCATATCCGAGGTCGACGTTGTCTGCCACGTAGCCAGCGGGGAGCACGACGGTGGTGGCGTGGCGGGCGTCGGCACGTGCGATGGTGAGGGAACCGTCGTCGTGGTGTTCGGCGACGCGCCACCGGTCGCCGTTCTTCACCCACGCCCCTCCGCCGGTGGTCAGGCGCCGGTCGTTCTTCCTGGTGATGATGATGTCTCCTGTCCCGGCGCGGGTGCCGTCTCGCAGACGGATGCCGTCGGGTGAGACGTGGCCGTCGAGGATGCGGTCGTCGCGGGCGCGGCTGTTCAGCTCGGTGACGGTCTCGTTGGTCTCCGCGATCAGGAGGCTGCTCTTGCCGTCGGCGATGTCCATGTACCAGGACCGGTAGGCGGCGTCGAGGATGTCTTCAAAGTCACCGCCGACGATCCGACCCTGATCGTCGTAGGTGTCGATCACGTCGGTCCGGCCCAGGCGGAGGTGCAGGGACGCCGTCTTCTCCCACTCGGCGTGGAATCGGCGCACGTCGGCCAGCTCGGGGGCATCACCGCGGTCCCGGACGAGCAACCCGAATGCCCCACCGGCATCGACCGCGGTCAGCTGCGCCCAGTCCCCGACGAGGACGACCTTCGCGCCGGCCTCGGCGGCGTGGGTGGCGATGCGTTCCAGGGCGAGGGTGCCAGCGAGGGAGGACTCGTCAATGATGACCAGCTGGCCGGGCTGCAGGTCCCATCGGCCGTGGTCATGTTCATGAAGCCACTTCGCAGTGTTGTCGGTTTCGATGCCCAGGTCCTCTGCAAGCACTTCCGCCGCAGCGGCCGAGGGGGCAAGTCCGATGACGGTGCCGGCGCCGTGCTTCTTCTCCCATGCGCGGCGCAGCGCTCCGAGGGTCGTGGTCTTCCCGGTTCCGGCAGGGCCGACGAGCACGTCGATGCTCCGCCCGGAGACGGCGATCTTCTCCACCGCGGCCTGCTGCTCCACCGACAGCCGGATGCCTCGGGCGTCTCGCCGGGAGACGACTGCGCTTACGGTGCGCAGCGGCACGGCGGGGGCGTTCGTGGCCTGTGAGAGTGCGAGGAGGGTGTCTTCGGCTTCCAGGATGCGGGTCGAGGAGAAGACCGTGTGATGCTTCGGACGGAACATGCTCGACCCGTCCGGACGAGTGAACTCCGCTGGCGGGACGACGAGCTCAGGCGGGGTCAGCCGCAGCGACGCAGTCTCGGCGGCGTCGACGATCATGCCGATGATCGTTTCCCGGTCGGTGGTGGACGCGAAGCGCAGTCCCATCGTCTGCCGGGATGCCTCGGCATGCAGATTCCAGCGCCGCCACGTCGACCGCTTCACCCCGACTTGCGCGACGACGACTTCACCGATCGCGGTGGCCTGGTCCAGCGGAAGATCATCTGCGCGCAGGGTTCCCCGGGCGGTGCCGGATTCGAGAAGATGCGTCGCCCACGTGGTGCATTCCTCGTCCAGCACGTGGGTCGCCCGTCCACGCCATTCCTCGGTCAGGTCAGCGAGGGAGCGGACTTCTTTCGCGGGACGGGTGGCGAGGGTCGCCTGCTGGCGCAACCGGATGATCGTCGTCTCTGACGGGTACTTCCCGTGACGCGTGACGTACTCGTCGATGAGCCGGTTCTTCTCCGTGTCGATCGCGGCCGACCGGGACGAGAACTCATCGATCAACGCGTCGCCCACCCCGGTGATCTCCCACGAGGGGTTGCGGTCCCGGCCGCGATCGCGAGCTTCCCACCCCAGCCCGAGGACACGGGTGAGGTGGTCGGCGAGCACCGCGTTGTAGTGCTCAGACAACGCGACCACGGCCGCGTGCATGGGCCGGCCATCCAGCGTCCGCCACTTCCCGTCCGCTGCCTGCACCCGGTTCGCGATCACGACATGCGTGTGCAGCTGAGGGTCGCCCGCGCGGGAATCGAAGTGATCGAACGCGGTCGCCACCGCGCCCCGCACGTCGACCTGCGCGACACCGTTCGTGCCTGTCCTGCTCGCCGCGACGTCACGCTCGATCAGATCGATGACTTCCCGGATTGCCGCGTGATGGGCCTGTCCGATCAGTGCCTGTGTGCCGCCGTCTGCAACGGCCCAGAGTACGGAGACCGATTTCGGGACGGAGAAGGTGTAGTCATACCCGGCGACGGTGCGCGGGCGCTTGCGTTCCTTCTCCTCACGGACGATGTTCTCCACCGCGGCTTCCCGCTTCTCAGCGTTCAGATCCTCGGACAACCTGCCAGTGCGGATCTTCACCCGCTCCCGCAACGGCTTGAACGCGAAGTACGCCCGCCCGAGCTGCTCACCCGTCGTCGGATGCTCACCCCGTCCCAGCAGATGACGAAGCTGGGCCTCCGTCACCACCTCACCGTCCGCGACGGCCGCATCCTCGAGACCGGTCAAACCAGTACCAAGCCAGAATCCCGGCGGGGTTCCCGCCTCCGCGTAATAGCGGGTCAGTGACGTCGCAAGGTCCCGCCCGGTGTCACCGGCCGCGATGCTCTTGAGGAGATACCGATACCCCTCCCCCGCACTGAGCACACGCATCGACACCGTCACACAAGACAGGTACGTGACCCGATCCCTTCGAGGGCCCCTTGAGGCGGCGGCCGGGGAGAGGGCCCGACGAGGTCTTCATGCGGAAGGTGAATCGGGGAACTGATCGGAGGTGCTCCTCGGAGTGTCCGACTGGTCGAGTAGGGAAGCGCGCAGGAATCGAAATTCACCACAGCTTTCCTGCCGCTAGCGCCCTGGCTTCCACCGGACAGTCCGAACAGCCCCGTTCCGTCTGTTCGCGTTAAGCTGCCCCATCCGGACCATTCCGGCGCGCTCTGGTAGGGGGCGAGGAAGCAATAGCCGACACAAGCAGAAGGAGCCTCACGACACGCCGACAGCGGTCTGATCTGAGTCGGCGATGCCGGTACGCTAGGCCGGAAAGGCCCAGTCGGGTGCCTGCGTAGCCGAAGGAGCGCCCGATGGTCTTGCCCCGCATCGTGAGCCTCTTCTCGGGTGCAGGAGGACTTGATCTTGGCTTCCATCTGGAGGGCTACGAAATCGCCTTTGCTGTCGATCGGATGGTGGCCGCGGTGCAGACGCATAAGCGCAACTTCCCAGCGACCATGTCAGTTGCGGCGGACATCACGATCCGGAACGAGGCGTCCGGCAGCCTCGCCGTCTTGGATGAGATCGCGAAGGCGCTGACGGATGGCGAGGCCATCGGAATCATCGGCGGGCCCCCGTGTCAGGGATTCTCACGCGCGAACTCGAACTCTCGCGCTGATGACCCCCGAAATCAAATGCCAACCTTCTACCTTGAGATCGTTCAGGCGCTGCAAACACGCTACGACGTGCAGTTCGTGCTCTTCGAGAACGTCATGGGCATCCGCGATGCGAAGCACTCGGTGACATTCCGTGGGATCCTGGCTCGCCTCAAAGAGTTGGAACTCACGGCGGGTGTCGCCGACCACTCGGCCCTCGACTACGGCGTGCCCCAGACACGGAACCGTGTGATCATTTCAGGATTCAAGAACGAGGCAGCCGCTAGCGCCTTCAAGCCGAAGACAATCTCCCGCGAGGGAGTCGACTTGACCGTGCGCGGCGCAATTGGTCACCTGCCTCAGCCAGTTTTCTTCTCGCGAAGCCTCTCAGCGGACGACATCCCGACACATCCGAACCATTGGACGATGACTCCGCGGTCCAAGAGATTCAAGGGCGAGACCGCTGCGCCCGCGCCCACTAGGAGCTTCCGACGCCTGTCGTGGGACAAGCCAAGTCCCACGGTCGCCTACGGACATCGCGAGATTCATGTTCATCCGGACGGAGCGCGTCGGCTCAGCATCTATGAGGCGATGCTCCTGCAGGGCTTCCCGAGGTCATTCGTCCTCGAAGGCACTCTCTCACAGCAGGTGGAGCAGGTCTCGAACGCTGTGCCACCGCCCGTGGCTCGTTCGCTCGCGGCGGCCACCTCGACTGCGCTAACCACGTCGGCGAGCGCTACCCAGACGGTCACAGCGTAGTCAGCTCAGCCGCTGCCTGCGTCCAATGTCGGCCGTCATCCCTACAGTGGAGGGGGGAGGAAACGATGAGTAAGGCGGAGAGTCGGCCTGGGCCGAACGTGCTCCTCAGTCTTGCTGAAAACCCTGACTCCGCCTCGGTTTGCTCGTCTTGGATTGGTCCCATCCTCGCGTTGGGAACGCGGCTTGCGCGGAAGGTTGATGATTTCAGAGGTCGACAGCTGATCATTGCAATCTCGGTTCCGAGTCGCGAGTATGCAGCGGCGCTCATTGGTTCCGGTTGGACTCTCGGAAGGCCGCCCACTCAGGTGGCGACTGATCCGTTGACGGTTCTGCGCGCGGCACTGCCGCAGGGCAACTATCGTGCCGTCAACGCGAACCACGTGATTTCAGGTAGGTTCCAGGGGTTGTCCGAGAAGGTCGTGCGAGACAAGCTGCGCGTTGATGTCACACTCGCAGGGCAGTGGGTCGTCGACATGCTGGAAGCAGTCGCGGCCACTGCCGAGGGCGACCCGGCCGAGCGGATGCCGCGACCGCGCATCGGGAGCATCGGTCGGATGACAGGTGTTGACCGAAACTGGGCGCGGCGTCTTGTCGCTCCTGCGGCGGACCTCGCAATCGTGGGCACGAAAAGCTGGATCAGCGACGACCTCGAAGCTGTTCTTGCCCGGGGTGATGATCCCGATGGCGACTCGCTGGCTACCCTGCTTCTGCCGAGGACCGAGAAATCGGCAACTTGGTTCTCGCGCATCTACTCGTCTTCGGGCCTTGCTGACCAGCTTCCGCTTTCGGATGACGTATCCCTCACGATTCTGGACGGCCAAGGTGCGATCAGATATCTCAATGACGTCCTAAGCCCGATCGTCGTGTGCGTCTTCGATCGATCCGTTGCTGACGAGAGTGCAGCGGAACAGGTCGTGCAGCTCAGAAACTCGCGCGGAGAGCCGATTGCGCTGTCGACACAGCTCGGTTGGGCTCCTCCTGCCGGTGTCGAGGCACTCGGATTCACGGTGGCACTATGACGTCGCGGATCATCGGACTCGATCAGCGATATACAGCCTCGGCTTCGCTGGTGCGGCATGGCGTCGAGATCATTGCTGTTCGGGACGAACTCGGTGCAAGGTTCGATTCGGCCACCCGCGGCCTTTTCCGACTGATCCAGCGGGATGGGCCCGGCGTCTGGGATCATCTTGCCGGTGCCGCGAAAGCACTGCGCTGGCGCCTCATCACCGACCCGATGCCGATAGAGCGCAATGCTCAGCTCACGGCTGCTGCGGGCGAGGTGGGTCGTCAGGCTCGGCAGCTGATCGGAGCCGTCGACGAAGATGCGCTCCTGCGAGAGATCGCTGACGCCGCGGCGGCACTCTGCACCCGCGACCCACTCGTAGGCGCCGTACTGCTTGAGTCGCTGACTGAGGTCGGAGTGGACTCGGCAATTGTCGTGACTGCGAGCAGTCGATCGCGAGAAGCCCTGGGCGAATGGCTCGGCTCGCTTGGGGCACGAGTTCTCACGCTCGGCGATCTTGAGCGCGCCGATGTTTCCGAGGACATCGCCTACTTCGTGGGTCCCCCGCGATTCTTCAAACCGACGGCGGTCACTGCGCCCCGCACGCTGGAAGTGACGTTTATCCTTCCGGCGTGGTTCGGCGATCGAAACGTCCCAAGGTCGGCGATCGCACAGTACGCCGAAGGCGGTATCCAGGTCGCCGCGCGCATCGTCGAGGTCGGCGATGCGCTGCCTGCGCCGCCGGAGCCTGCGATGTCGGAGACCGAGCCGATCCAGGAGGAGGACCTCCTTCCGCAGCCGGTCTGGGGGAGCCGGGTGAGTGAGGACCGTGCGCCGCACGCGGACGAGGTGGAAGCGCGCAAGATTCTTCTTTCGGGGAATCGCGCAATCTGGCTTGATGACGATGGTGAGCGCATCCGTGCGCTTGATCCGACACAGCCGCCTGGCGAGCGCGTCGGCTATTCGGAGGTGTCCGCGGTCGCTCCGGGCACGTACCTGCTTCTGCGTGAAGGTGAGGCTGAGCGGGAGTCCCTCCATGCGCGAGCATATACGCGAATCGGCCCTCGCGCGTCAGCAACCCAGGAGTCGCAGGCGTCCTGGAAGTCTGCACTGATTGAGCAACTTAGGGCGAGAGGCATCCGCGACTCCGAACGCGCCTTGCGTGCACTCGGTGTTCGCGCGGCCGGCCAGGTTCGCGCCTGGGCATCGCCGCACGTTATCCGTCCGCAGAGTGATGGCGATTTCGAGCGGCTCCTCGGATGGCTGGGGCTACCGATCCAGCCGCACTTCGGGCACGCCTCATTGCTAAGACATGAGGTGCATCGAGCCACCCGGGAGCTGCGTGACCGGCTGGAAGCAGCGGCGGATGCCGCGGACCTTCACGAGCTCGAGCGCGTCGGTCATATGACTCTCGACATTGCTGAGCCAGGCTTTCGGGGCATGTTCGTCACCCGCGTCCTTGCGATCGCGCCATTTACGGAACTGGTCGCCCGCTACGACGCTCGCGTGCCCTTTGCCGACGAGGGTGCTCAATGGCTCGAATGATCCCGGCCTACTGCACCGAGTCCGCGCCTCCAGGCGAGAAGGCCGTCTTTGTGGCACTGCGGGACGCAGCTGGGACTGAACACTGGACTGTGCTGCACTCACTTGGGATCGCGCAGCATGAGCGACAGGTCGAAGGAGAGGCGGACTTCGTCGTCGTCGCGCCCGACGCTGGCCTGCTGGTGGTAGAGGTGAAGTCGCACCTGTCGGTCGCGCGTAGCTCCGATGGCACCTGGCGCCTCGGTCAGGACCCTCCGACCGTGCGAGGACCTTTTCAGCAGGCGCAGGAGGCGATGCACAGCATCCGGGGCTACCTCCGGAGCAAACGGGTCGAGCTGCGGGACGTCCCGGTCCTGCACGCGGTGTGGTTCACGGGAGTGCGTGCGCGAGCGACGCTGCCCGACTCACCTGAGTGGCACTCGTGGCAGGTGCTTGATTCGAGCGACCTCCCGACCACAGCTCAAGCGGTTGAACGAGTCATGAGAGAGGGAGCGCAGCACCTCGCCTCGATGATCAAGTACTTCGGGTTTGGTGGATATGGCCCGGACCGGGCCACCACTGAACGGATCGTGGCTACGCTTCGTCCGCGGTTCGAGGTTGTGATGACTGCTGGGGACCGCCGACAAGCGCGAGAGGGTCAGCTCGCACAGTTCGTCGAGGAGCAGTACCGCGCACTGGACTCAGCCGCCGACAACAGAGGCGTCTTGTTCACAGGCCCCGCCGGCACAGGCAAGACCTTCCTCGCCGCTGAGTCGGCTCAGCGGGAGGTCGCTCAGGGGCGAGCAGGTCGACTTCTGTGTTTCAACCGCCTACTTGGGCGTAGTCTCCGCGAGAAGCTCATGGATGTCGTGGGGCTCCGCGTGGGCACATTGCACCAGGAGATGTTGCGACTCGCCGGCATGAGCGGCCCGCCGGCAGACGCCGATAGCGACTTCTGGGAGCGAGTGCTGCCCGAGAAGGCCCTTGAGGGCCTTGCTGAGCGGAGTGCGGAGGAGGTCGGGGACTTCCTCATCGTCGATGAGATTCAGGACATCGCGACTGGCACCTACCTCGACTTGCTCGATCTGCTCGTCAAGGGCGGGCTGCGCGACGGTCGCGTTCTCATGTTCGGTGACTTTGAACGCCAGGCGATCTATGGCAGCGAGGGGGCACGCGAGGTACTTCGCGCCCGATCGCCGCATCTGGCGTCGTTCCGGCTGTCCGAGAACTGTCGGAACCTGCCCCGCATCGGATATCAGGTGAATCTCCTCGGTCACTTGACGCCGGGGTTCAGAGAGTTCCGCCGAACCGACGACGGTATCGATCCGACGATCATCAAGTACGTCCGCGGCGAGGACCAGGCCGCCATATTGCGGAAGGTCGTAGGCGATCTGCGTGACGAAGGCTTCGATCTGACAGAGATCGTCGTGCTCAGCCCGCTTGGCGATAGTTCTGTCGCTGCGAGCACATCTGAGCCCTGGCTTCGTCAAGTGCTGAGTCCCGCAGACGGTTCGAAGCCGATCAAGGGGCGGCTCCGCTACGGCACCATCCACTCGTTCAAGGGACTGGACGCGCCGGCCGTCATCGTCACTGACCTTGATGACTCCGGTGGGCCGCACTTCGATGCCCTCGTCTACGTCGGGCTGACACGCGCGACGGATCGCCTGACCGCCCTGGTAGAAACGAAGACGCTACGGCGACTGGTTGGAGGAGAGGCATGAGCGGAATCGAAGCCCGTGAGACCGTTGAGGCGGCCCTACGGCGCGAGCTCTTCGGGCCTCTCGACGGTGATCCCGTGCGGGGGCAGCCGCTGACGATTAACGCTGGAGTCGTGCATTTCGAGACGACGGAGGCATCCCGGGGCCAGTTCCACGATGCGGACAGCGGCCAGGAGATTCTCACGAGCGGCACCCCGCTCAAGCGCTACGGCGTCGGAGTCTTATTCGCGGGCGCCACCGTCGGCGGCTCGCCGGTGGAAAGCGCCGTCGAGGAGGTTTCCGACGCCCTCGACGGAATCACCGGTATCGCGCTCTCCGAAGACGACCAGATTGGGCCGCCTGTCGAGATTCAGGGCCACGTCCGTCACGATGTCGCTGACTCGGATGACTTCGATCTCACGGATGCCAACACGTTCAAGCCGTCGGCGATGGCCGTCTCGTTTGAGACTCGCATGGCTGACTCGGGAACCCTCACAGTTGAGGTAGTCGGCGCGAGATACGAGAAGCTGACCGTGCACATCCCAGGTGTCGCCAAACCAGTCGATTGGTGGGTCAGACGCCCCTTCGAGGCGGTCGGCACGATCTCGGGTCGTACGGTTCTGCGGGAGACGAATCGGCTCAAAGTTATCGACGTCGTGCTCCTGAGCGGCGAAGGCGTTGTCCCTCTTGCGGTGCGAGTGTTCAGTCGTCCGGTCCCCGGGGCTGACGACCCGGCTCTCAGGATCGTGACCCTCGCAGTCGTCAACGATGCCCCTGGTTCCGGCCCGTCTGCGGCGGTCTTTCAGGTTGGCTTCAAGGTGTCGACTGTCGGCGACGCTGACATCGTCCCCTATCCGGAGGTCGAGCTGCCCGACCGGGACGAGGAGGAGCGATCACTTGACCTCCTCTACCGGAACCAGCGCACCTATGCGATCGGGCATGGCTGTGCAGCCGAATGGGGGGCAGTCAACGCCGATGGAGTTGTGCCGTTCGTGCAGGCCGCGGCTCTGCCTGCATATGAGGTCGTCAGCCTCTCACCGAACGTGTACCTGTCTGACGACAACGGGAATCCTGCCTTCGATGCCGATGGCAAGCGGCAGCCGGTGGCTGTCAGTATGGCGGCCCTGGCAAGCGGTAGCGAGGACGGCGCCGCCCAAGTGGAGCTTGTCCTCAGTCAGTACGAGAAGTGGATCGACCGGCGGGAGGCCGAGATCCCCGAGTTGCTTCCGCGCTATCAGGACGCCGCGAGTGAGCACATGCGTCGAGCACGAGCGGCGCTGACGCGGATGCGAACAGGCTGGAGCCTCGTGGCAGCGAACGATCGAGCTGCGCGAGCGTTTCGCTGGGCAAACGAGGCGATGCTGCTCCAGCAGGTCCGATCCGGATTCGAGCTGCGCGAGGCCAAGCAGAGCGGCGATGGTCGCTGGAGAGTCGAGGGAGCGCACCCCGCACTCACCGTGCCGACTGGCCGGGGATACTGGCGTCCATTCCAGATCGCGTTCCTACTTGCAGTGCTGCCCGAACTCGTAGAGCCAGAACGCCAGACTCGCAGCGACGTCGATCTGATCTTCTTCCCCACTGGTGGTGGCAAGACAGAGGCGTACCTTGGCGCGGCCGCCGTCAGTTTGCTCTCCCGGCGGCTCCGTAACCCCGAGGACGCCGGAACAGACACGCTCATGCGATACACCCTGCGTCTCCTCACGGCGCAGCAGTTCCTCCGTGCTGCATCGCTGGTCTGCGTGCTCGAAGACATTCGGGAGCAGAACTCTGACACCCTCGGTGCTGCTCCCTTTGGAATTGGGATTTGGCTGGGTGGCAGCTCAACGCCGAATACGTGGAAGCAAGCACTTGACAACTTGCGGGCTCTGCGTAGACGACCTCACGAGCAGAACCTTTTCCTTCTGCTGAGGTGTCCCTGGTGCGGTGCACAGATGGGCCCGCAGCCTAAGAAGGGCGGTGGACAGGAACCGATCGGGTACGAGGAAGCAGCGGGCAGGGTCGTGCTCCGCTGCATTGACGGCGAGTGCAAGTATTCACGCCGCGCTGGTCTGCCGGTCCATGTTGTCGATGACGATATCTATGAAGCTCGGCCCTCGATTGTCATCGGGACTGTCGACAAGTTCGCGATGATGGCGTGGCGCCCCAGGGCGAGGAATCTCTTCGGGCTTGACGGGAGTGGCGCGCGAAAGGTGTCTCCGCCCAGCTTGATCATTCAGGACGAGCTGCACTTGATCTCCGGCCCGCTCGGCTCAATGGTCGGAATCTACGAGCCCGTGATCGACGAACTCTGTACCGATCGCCGCGGCGCGAGTCCTGTGCTCCCCAAGATCATTGCCTCCACGGCGACGGTCAGACGATATGAGGACCAGATCAAGGGGCTTTTCGGCAGGGAGACCGTCGCGCTCTTTCCGCCGCACGGTCTTGAGGAGGGGCGATCCTTCTTCGCTGAACCCGCGACTTCGGCCGACGGAACCCCGGAACCAGGGCGGCGCTACATCGGTGTGATGAGCGCATCGCTCGGCTCGACACAGACGGTCCAGGTCCGCGTCGCCGCCGCAACCCTCCAGGCCGCGGTGGACATCCCGGAAGAGGACCGGGACGGCTACTGGACCAACCTCAACTTCCTCAACTCGCTCCGGGAACTCGGGAATACCGTCTCGCTCCTCCAGGCTGACATTCCCGACTATCTCACCGGGCTCCGCCGACGGGACGGGATCGTGCCACGGTGGCCTCACCGACAGATGGAACTCACATCGAGGCGGCGGTCAGACGAGATTCCAAAAGCGATCGAACAGCTCCAGGTGAGGTACGCCCCTGGGAAGGAGCGACAAGAGGCTATCGATATCTGTCTCGCCTCGAACATCATCGAGGTAGGTGTGGACATCGATCGGCTCGCGCTGATGACGATCGTCGGGCAACCGAAGACCACGGCGCAGTACATCCAGGTGAGCGGTCGGGTCGGCCGGAAGCAGGAAGTCAGCCCTGGACTGGTCATCACCATCTACGGGGCCGCGAAGCCGCGTGACCGCAGCCACTACGAGCGTTTCCGCACCTACCATCAACAGCTTTACGCGCAGGTGGAGCCTACTTCCGTCACTCCATTTGCCATGCCGGTCCTTCGCAGAGCGCTTCACGCTGCCGCGGTCGCCTATGTTCGGCAGACCGCTCCCGAGACACTCGGACCCGACCCGTTCCCTTCGACTGCCTACGACGAGGCCATTCGCCTGCTGCGTGAGCGAGCAGAAATCGCGGAACCCGACGAGCTCCCGGTCCTCGATCGTTTTGCGCGTGATCGCGCCCGTCAGTGGGGTGGTTGGGAGCGTACCGAGTGGGACGCCAACCCCCGTACTGGTGATCCGCTGCAGGGGCTCATGCGGTTCGCGGGAACCCTCCCTGATCTCGATAGGCGCGCGACGATCTGGGATGTGCCGACAAGCATGCGGAACGTCGATGCCGAATGCCGCCTGGAGATCAGTCAGGCGTACCTGTTCGAGGACACGGCCGCGGAGGAGCCAGCATGAGCACTGGAGCAATGCGCCGAGCGCAGCTAGTGACTCCATTCGGCGTGGGGGCCATGAGCGTGCTTGTGAATGGGACCTCAGTGATCACTGCTGGTCTTGATCACTGGTACGAGGTCGTCGACCAAAGCGCTCTCGCGATGGAGGAGTACCAGGAACACGACTGGCGGCTTGAGTCCCGCCTCAAAGTCTCCGAGTTCCGACTGCCACCGGACTACAGGCCGTCAGGCCAGGGCAGCGACTTGCGAAACGTCCGACTTACCGTGCCCGTGTTGCGCTTCCCCCGATGGTCGTTCTGCATCTATTGCAAGCGTCTGGAACTCAGCAAGCTCACGATGAAGACGCTCGTTGAGTGCCAGGACAAGGAGCATGCCGACAAGAAGTACAAGCCGAAGATGTCGCAGGTTCCGTTCGTGGCGATCTGCGCCCGAGGACACCTGGATGACTTTCCCTTTGACAAGTGGGTGCATCGATCGGCCAACCCATCATGTACGGGCACCTTGCGCCTCGTATCACGCGGAGGCGGCGGGCTCGAAGGGCAGGTCGTAACCTGCGATACCTGCAAGCAGGAGCGCTCGCTTCGAGGGGTCACCGAGGCCCGATTCGACAAGAACGGCGAGGAGCACACCAATCTCAGCGATCAGCTCGTTTCGCCCGAACAGCCCTATCTCTGCGGTGGGGCTCGGCCCTGGTTAGCGCAGCTTGACGGTGTTTGCGATCAACCGATTCGAGGCGCCCTGCGCGCTGCTGGAAACGTCTACTTCCCCAAGGTGGAGTCCTCGATCTATCTCCCTCGACGTGAGGGAGCCGTCAGCGAGGAGGTCCATCAGCTGCTCCGACACCCTGCTGTCAGCACGACCTTCAACAACGTGTTTCAGTTGAGTCTTGATGAGGTGTCGGGCGGGCAGCTACGGAAGCTGCTGGAGCGAAACGTCCCGCCCGAACTCTTCGCTCCCATTTCGGACGACGAGTTACTGGCGGCATACCAAGATCAGTTCGGCATCGGCGAGAGCAGCGGGGAGGAGCCAGTCGAGACTCCGGTCGACGCGGAGAGCCTGACGAGCGACGACATCTGGCGGCATCCGGAATACGTGAAGATTCGCGAGACACCGAAAGATGACTTCCTCGCGGCATCCGACCCCGGTCTTCACGCTGATCTAGCAAGCCACCTCTCTCGCGTGAGGTCGATCGATGTGCTTCGGGAGACGCGCGCGTTGCGGGGGTTTACGCGAGTTCGCGACGGCGAGCTGAAGCTGACGGAGGGGAAGGCGATGCTCAGGCGTGCCAGCTTGACCCCTGCACAGGATTGGCTGCCGGCCTATGTGGTCAAGGGTGAAGGAATCTACTTCGAACTCGATGGGACACGCCTTGCAGCCTGGGAGGGGCGTGCGGAGGTTCAGGCACGCGCCCAGCGGATCACCGATCACTACGGATCAGTGGCAAGCCAGCGCGGGTTGCAGGGGCGGACGATTAGCCCAAGGTTCGTGCTGCTGCATACGCTGTCGCATCTCTTGATCAACGAGTTCATCTTCGCCTGCGGCTACAGCTCGGCTTCGCTCCGGGAGCGTCTCTACGTCTCTGACTCGGCCGATCGGAACATGGCCGGCGTACTGATCTACACAGCGGCGGGCGACTCAGAAGGGACGATGGGCGGACTTGTTCGCATGGCACGCCCGGACAACCTGCGGCAAGTTTTTGCCTCTGCACTGGCGGACGCTCACTGGTGCTCGACTGATCCGGTGTGTATGGATGCAGGCGAGAAGGGGCAGGGACCGGACTCCTGCAACCTTGCGGCGTGTCACGCCTGTGGGCTCCTCCCCGAGACCAGCTGTGAGGAGTTC
Source organism: Dermacoccus sp. NHGro5 (assembly GCF_017565385.1). Lineage (NCBI taxonomy): Bacteria > Bacillati > Actinomycetota > Actinomycetes > Micrococcales > Dermacoccaceae > Dermacoccus > Dermacoccus sp. NHGro5. The sequence continues at coordinate 34,655 of NZ_JAGEKQ010000021.1, forward strand.
AATCGATTCCTCGATCGAGGTCTCGTAATCGGCACTCTGGACGACCCGAAGCTGGGCTACTTCTCCGACGCGTTCTCAGACTGAAGCGTTTCCGAAGGAAGATACCATCTGACGACCAGTCCCATCGCCACTCGGGGGCGGTGCTCATGCGCAAACTATGGGGCATCGAGTACGAGTCTGGTCGTATCGGCCCGCCCAGAAGTTGCATACTCGGAGTTATGGCTCTGGGCGGCCGTCAGAGTTAAGGAGGGCTGTCGGCCGGTGTCTCTCACTGCGCGAGCAAGGTGTGCCTTACGTCACCGGTAATGCGGCGGCGTTCGGCGACGGTGTGGGTCGGCGCCGTTCGACCTTCTGCGACGGCGATGCGGCGTTCGTTGCGGATGGCGGCGCGGACGGCGAGGTTCTCGTGGCCGCGGGCGATGAGGAGACGGATGGTCGCCGTCACGCCGTGGACGGCGAGTTTGAGGGCGGTCCACCAGAAGACGAGCATGCCGAGGTAGAGCCATTCGGTATGTCCGAGGCGGACAGCACCGTAGCAGCCGATCCCGACGACGAAGTACAGGGCGCCGAGGAGCACGGCGGGCACGCCCCAACGGTAGCCTCGCCGCGTGCGTAGGAGCGTGACGAGTCGATTGCTGGGGAGCCACCGCTGGCACCAGTTGTAGACGGCGGCGGCGGGGCGCATGGCGAGTGAGATGAGGAACATCAGGGGCCTCCTTCAACGGTCGAGCACATTCGTGCTCGGTTGTGTTGTTGGTGGCTGGGCCCCTTCGCACCGATGGTGCGTCCTGAATCCTGAAGCATGTAATTGCCCGCCGGGTGCTGTCGATGGTACCGGGTGTTGCATGGTGCCGCTAGGGCTTCCTTCTTGCGGTGCATCGGGTCCGTGCAGGGATGTTACAGGTCGCGGATGTGCGGGCGCGAGGCGTGCAGCACGCTTGGAGCTGCCGGGGCCTTTGCTGTGTGCAACATGCTGCGGGGGCTTCGTGTTGCGGGTGTGATGTGCGGGCTGTTGTGCGCGTGCGTGTTGCGGAGCACGTTCGCCTCGCCATCGCGTATGGCGGGCGCGGTGCCGGGGTGTTTCGGCTCCGGTCGCCGTTGTCGGCGGTGTGAGCGCCGGTGGTGGTGAGGCTCGATCCCTGTTCGGCCGTAGCGCGAGCTGTGGAGTTGCGCGCGTGGTGATTTCTCGGGCCCGGGTCGATGTCTCGGCAAGTTTCAGGCGCGGGCGCGCGTGCGGTGTCGGCTGTTTTATCGAGCGAGAGCGGGATCGCTGCGTAGCGGCGGCGAGGTCGCATCGACGCGGGCGCGGAAGAGGCTTCTGCCGCAATAATGCTCGATCGGCGTGTAAATGCAAGACGTGTATCCGACTGTGAGAAGAGCGGGTGCGGAGCGTGGTGGAGGAGGTCCGCGGGGCCGGTTTCGGGTCGAGCGGAGGCGGAGCTGGCGCCGGGTGCTGGGTGCGTGGGCTGGTCATGGTGCTGGCGGCGAGGGTCGGGCGCAGGGTGCGGTGTGAGAGGGGTTCGGGCGGTGCCGACCGTGGCTTGGTAACGCGGTCGGCGCCGTCCGGGGGTGCTGGCGGTTACTCGTCCACGGTGGGGGCGAGGTCGTCGGCGCTGGTGATGAGGCGGGCGATGCCCGCTTGGATGAGGAGGTGGCATCCCGTGCTGGTGGTGCTCGTGATCGGGCCGGGCACTGCTCCCACGGTGCGCGCGAGGCGGTGCGCGGTGTGCGCGACCTGGGGTGCGCCCGAGCGCGCTCCGGCTTCCACGATCACGGTTGCAGCGGCGAGCGCTGCAAGGATGCGGGTGCGTGCAACGAACCGGGAGCGGGTCGGTGCAACACTCGGCGGGGTCTCGGTGAGCACGAGGCCCTGCTCGGTGACCTGATGTAGCAGGCCGGTGTTGCCTGCCGGGTAGGGGCGGTCGATGCCGGATGCGAGGACGACGATGGGGTGTCCGGATGCGGCGAGGGTTGCGCCTGTGGCGACGGCGTCGATCCCGTACGCGCCTCCGGTGATGATGCTGCGCCCGGTACTGGTGAGGTCGTGGGCGAGTTCGGCGGCGGCGTGGTCGCCGTAGCTCGTGGCGGCTCTGGCTCCGGTGATCGTCACGGCTCGGGCGGGGGTGCCGGTGAGGAGGTCGAGGTCTCCGGATGCCCAGAGAGCGACGGGGCGTTCCGTGCCGAGGTCGTCGAGCCCGGTGGGCCATTCCGGGTCCGTGGGGATGAGTACCCGGTGGGTGCCGTCTGCGGCGCTGTCGAGGGCGTCGATCACGGTCTGTTCTGCGATGGCGGGCGGGAGCGTATCGAGGGTGTGCTGGACGACGGCGGGGCCGTTGGTGCCGGTGAGACGGACGGCGGGCGGGTTCGGTTCGCCGGGGATGGTCAGACAGGCCAGCGCGATGCGTGCGTAGCGTTCCTGCTGGTCGGGGTCGGCGGTGATGCGGTCGAGAATCTGGGTGCTCATGATGTCTGCTCCTGTGAGGTCGCGAAACGGAAAGAGGGAGCGGGGCCGGTCACCGACGGCGATGCGATGGCCGGCCCCTGTGGTTATTGACGGCGGGTCAGGCGGCGTCTGCGACCTCGGCCCCAGCGTCGGTCGCGTTGTCCTCGTCTGTGCCGCGTGCCTCGGTGGCGTCGGCGGCGTCCGTCTCGGTGGACGGCTCCTCGTCGTCGGCGGGGTTCTCGAGCGCGGTCACGTCCTCCGGCCCGTTCTCCTCGTCGTCGGCGTCACTGGTTGCCTCGTCCTCGTCCGTGCCGCTCTCCTCGTCGGCGGCATCCGTTTCCTCGGTGGGGGTCGGAGCGTCCTCGCCGGGGGTGGCGCTGTCGGGGTCGGTGATGAGGGTTTCGACGTCGGAGAGGGTGTATCCCCATGCGGCGAGCTGGTCGAGGTACTGGCGGATGGACTCGTTGGGGTTGCGCCAACTGTTCTTGTCGGTTGCCGCTTCCATAGCGCCGAGTGCGACGGCGAGCAGTGCGTGTCCGGCCTTGGTCGGGGTGGCCTGGGTCATCGCGGCGATGGGGTGCGGCTGCCCGTAGTGGCGCTGACCGTCGAGGCCCAGGAGGGTCGCGGCCATGTCGTGCCCGTCGTTTGCGGCGCGGGCGACCTCGTAACGGCTGTCCGCGATCACGGTTGCCGCGAACGCGAGCGCCTGAGAGGGCAGACGCTTCCGGCCGAGCAACTTGGTCACCCATGCGCGGCGCACCTTCTCCGCGCTGACCCATGCCTTGTTGTTCGCGACGACGCGGCGACGTTCGGCCTTCTCCTCCTCGGTCATCGCCCCGGATCGGGTGGTGGGCTGGCTGTGCCGGATGGAGGTCAGGCCGTGCTCACGCCAGTTCACAACGACGTGCGCGACGTCGATGCTCCCCCACCGCTCCCCGATAGCGACGGCGTGCCCGTCCTTCCCGGCGTAGTTCTCCTCGGTGACGCGCTCGCCGTCGGCGGTGAGGAGGTCATGGAAGAACGCCACGTCCTCGTCGCCCCATGCCGGGTAGTCCACGACGATGTATCCGTCTGCTTCGTACTGGGCGCGCAGGGCCGCGATTTCCTCCTTGGTGGCCTTGTCGTCCAGGTGCCGCTGGGCGTAGTGGTCGAACGATTCCGGGTCGCGTGCGGCGATGCTGGTGAGTTCGGCCAGCGCGTCCGGGTCGTCCTCGAACTCGGTGAGTATGAGTGCCTGGTCGAGGGTGAGGGCGTGCTGGGTGACGGCGGTCTTGGCGATGTCGCTTTCGGCGACGGCAAGACCGGTCTTGACGGTGGTGCGCTTGGTGCCGGTCTGCTTGGCGATCGCGGTGACGCTCATCCCGTCCAGCGCCAACTGCCGCCATGCCTCGGCCCGGTCGGTGTCGGTGAGGCCTGCGCGGTGTTCATTGGTGATGTACTGCTGGATGATGCGGATGCGCTTCTCGTCGGAGGCGTCCACGACGTAGACGGGCACGTCCTCGGCGTCTGCCTCGCGGGCGGCGAGGGTGCGGCGCTGGCCGTCGCGGACGATGATGTTTCCGTCCTGGTCGGGGTGAGCGAGGATGGGCACGATCACGCCGTGGAGCTTGATCGAGTTGACGAATGCCCGGTCGAGGTCGACCTGTGAGCGGATGTTGTCCTCCACGACGAGGGCGTGGGGGCTGATCCGGCGAACCTCCGGTCCTTGCACGGCCTCCTGGGCGGGGGTGAGGTCTGCGGCCTGGGTCGGGGTGGTGTCGATGATGGTCATGGCTTTCGGTTCCTTTCCTGAATCCCGGAGGGCCGTCACACCCGGTGGTGTGGCTGTTCCCTCCCTGCCATTGCCTTTCGGCACATGCCGAGAAAAGGGGCCAGGAATGAATGCGCAAGGCCGAAGAGTCAAAAAATCTCCTCCCCCACGCCAGGGGAAGGAGATCTACTATCGGGGAGATTTTTTGCGTGCCTTGCGCAGAAGGGAATGGTCCCGCACAATCAAGCAGCCGAAAGGCAATCCGCAGGATTGCCCAACCAGTGCTGCCACCGCGTCAGCGGTGACCGCCTGACTTTCCGTGCAGAAGCGGCGACAGCGCCAGCCCGCAACTCGGGAGGAATCTGGACACGCGACGGCGAACAGGATGAGCGGCGGAGAGTAGCGAGAGGGCGATGGCGGCTCGGGAGTGCCGGGCACCCGGGATGGTTACTCGCGGGACAGCAGCAGGTTCCCGAGGTCACCTCCAGCACGGACTTGTGGGGTGTGACGCGCGCACCTGTCCTCACGAATAGCCGATCCGAGCGTGGTCGGTGCGGACGTGAAGGCGGTGGTCTGAGTGGCCCGAATGAGACGTTCACCGGCCGAGGTGCAGGCGGCGCGTGAAGCCAAGCTCGACGAGATGGCGGAGAAGCTCGAGACTGCCGTCGCGGGGCTGACGACGGGTGAGGATTGGAAGAGGGCAATCGAGTTCGCGGCCCGGTTCAGATCTCGGAGTTTTCGGAACACACTGCTGATCTACGCCCAGCACACCGACGCATACGAACAGGGACGAGTATCGACGCCGGTGCCGACGTACGTAGCGGGGTTCAACCAGTGGAAACAACTCGACCGGTCGGTCGACAAGGGCCAATCCGGGTACATGATCTACGCCCCGGTGATGGGGCGATTCGCGTCGAAAGATCCCTCCGATCCGATGTCGTGGCGCAGACTGCAAGCCCGGGAGAAACCTGCAGCAGGCGAGGTGGTGCGTTCGAGGATCGTCAACGTGAAGCCCGCCTACGTGTGGGATGTGACGCAGACCAGCGGGTCGGAGATCCCGGAGCGGCCAATGCCGCGGCTGCTCGAAGGAGAGGCGCCGGCCGGGCTGTGGGCGGGGCTCGCCGCCCAGGTCGCGACGGAGGGATTCGAGTTGCAGGACGCGGTGGATGCGACTTCCATCTGGGGAGCGAATGGCGTGACGATCTACGACACGAAGGTTGTCGCAGTTCGCGCGGACATGGACGATGCAGCGCGGGTGAAGACGCTGGCGCACGAACTCGGGCACGTCCGCATGCACGACCCGGCTGAGGCCGTCACCCATCATCGAGGCATCCGAGAGGTAGAAGCGGAGTCGGTGGCGATGATGATCGGCGCGGCGCACGGCATGGACACCAGCGACTACACGATTCCCTACGTCGCGACGTGGGCGCAGTCGGTGGCGGACAAGGAACCGGTGGACGTGGTGCGCGAGACCGGCGAGCGGGTGCGTCGCGTGGCACTGGAAATCCTCGACAAGCTGCCGGATGCGGGCATCGGCGATGGGTACCCGCCCGGGCTTGACCGCACCGGCCCCGACGCTGAACGGGAGACGTCGCGGGCCCGGACGGTGGAGTTGGGTACGGCGACTCCGGTGCGCACGACGGCGACGGTCGACGTCTCCGTGCCGGCGCTGTGACGGGTATGCCGCAGCGTCGGATGGGTGCCTGGGTCGTCGGTGCCTCGATCATCGGCACGGTGCTGCTGGGAGTCGGCGCGTTCTGGCTATCGTTCACCGCGCTCGCGGACCTCGCGTCCCGCGCGGGCACCGCGGTGGGGCTCGCGTGGGTATGGCCGTTGATCGTGGACGGGGTAATCGTCATCGCGACGATGTCGGTGGTCGCCTTGTCACCGTATGGGCGGGCGGCGACCCGGTATCCATGGCTGCTGTTGGCCGGGGCGGCGCTGGTGTCGATCACGGCGAACATCACGCACGCACTGGTCGCCGCTGACGACACCGTGCCCGGCATAGTGGCGGCACTCGTGGCATCGGTGCCACCGATCGTACTGCTTGCGGCCACGCACTTGACCGTGGAGCTGGGCCGCTACCGCCGCGCCGTGCCGACCGTCGGTGAGGATGCCGATGTCGTCCCGGCCACGACCCTGATGCAGGAAGGGAGGTTGGAGCGTACGCCGGTTCGAGCGTTGGCGTCCGGAACAGTGAGCACAGCAGTCACAGCGGAAGACACGCACGCGGCATCATCTACGCCGAGCCGGGCGCCCGCGGATATGGGCGGGCCTGAAGAGGCGATCCGATTGAGCAAGCGGGGTCTGTCGAACCGACAGATCGCGTTCGAGCTCGGTGTCCATCCGACGACCGTCGGACGGTGGCTGAAATCAGTCGAGAAGCGGTCCGAGACCGCAGTGGAGAAAGAGGAGGAATCATGAACACGGCTGACGACGAGCGGTACATCCCGCTGAAGCAGGATGGCAGGGATTCAGTAGTGACTGTGGCGTCTGAACGAACGGCCGGGCCGGAGCATGTGGAGACGGCGCAAAGGGATTCGGACGCGCTGGCTCGCTTGTCGGACCCGGCGTTGGCGGCGCGTCGGGAGCGCATCGCCGCTCAGGTGAAGGATCGTTCGCGGCTGACGTGGATGCCCGCATCGGAACTGATGCGACACAGCAGCCAACGTGCCGCGGACGCGATCAGTCACGGGCAGGAGAGACTGCACCGGGCTGTGCGGGACGCCACGGTAGCCGGTACAAGGAAGGTGGCGCAGGCCGTCGGCGAGCGGGTACGAGAGTTGGGCACGCCCCGCCCCGTCATCGGGCGACCGCAGCAGAGCGAACCTGTGGTGACTCGTCAGAGCATCTGAGCGGCACCGCGTCGGAGACCGACGCCTTGTGCACTGCGCAGCGGAGGGCCAGTCGATCCGGCGGGCGCGTCGAGTTCGCTGATGTGCGGGAGGTCAGACGCGACATACGCAACTTTTGGTCTTTGGGGTCCAGTCTGCGTCTAGGGTGGTCTACAGGGCGGCCCTACGCTGTCCGGCGAGGCCGTGAGGACGGTGGACACATTGAACGTGACTAGCCCGGGCCACGTAACCGGGAATCTGAATTCGCAAAGCAGGCGAAGCCCCAGCGAGCGAAGCAACACGGATGCTCTCACTCGACCACAGCGCGGCGAGCGTTGCAGTGAGCCCCTTTCCACGCTGCTCGACCGGGTGCCAATAGGCTGGACCCGTGTTGTCTACAACGGACGTCCCTACGGACTAGCTCGAACGGAGCACGCAGGCGGACGAAGCGTCAGCATCTACGCCGAGGAACTAGGGGGAAATGATCTAGTCAGCGCCAATGTGTACCGGACTCAGGACGCTGACTGCCTCCGGGCCTGTGAGATGCCTGACGCAAAGGTTCTCGCATTCCTACGCGGGTGGTCCCCGGGGTGACAAAGGGTCTCGCCGCCGCTCTCCTCGCCGTCGTCGCGCCGATCGCCGCGCGGCGATGCCCGGAGAAAGCGCTCGTTCTCAGCGCCACCGACATTGTGCTGGAACGTCCACGGAACCGCGATCATGGTGACTGGGCCAGCAGCATCGCCATGAAGATCGCCAAGCGTCTCGGTGCGGACCCGTACGAGCTGGCGCGGGAGATCGCCGAGGAGCTCGCCTCGGCCGACGGCATCGCGTCGGTCCAGGTGGCGGGACCTGGCTTCATCAACATCCGCGTCGAGGCGGGAGCCGCGGGCGCTCTCGCGAAGACGATCGTCGAGGCGGGCGTCGACTACGGCCGCAACGACACGCAGATCGGCAACACGATCAACCTCGAGTTCGTGAGCGCGAACCCCACGGGCCCGCTGCACATCGGCCACACCCGCTGGGCCGCGCTGGGCGACAGCATCGGCCGGGTGCTGCAGTTCTCGGGCGCGACGCTGGCGCGCGAGTTCTACATCAACGATGCCGGCGTGCAGATGGACCGCTTCGGCGCCTCCGTGCTGGCCGCGATAAAGGGCGAGTCCACGCCCGAGGGCGGTTACCCGGGCGAGTACGTGACGGAGCTCGGTCGTCGCGTGCTCGAGGCGCGTCCGGACATCCTGAGCCTGCCGGCCGACGAGCAGCTCGTCGCCGCGCGCGATGACGCGTACGCGCTGCAGCTGACGGAGATCGAAGGCTCGCTCGCGAAATTCAACGTGCACTTCGACGTGTGGTTCTCGGAGCGCGTGCTGCATGCCGCGGGCGAGGCGGGAGGGCCGGGCCTCGTCGACCGCGCCGTGGACCGGCTGCGCGCGCAGGGCTACGTCTTCGACCGGGACGGCGCGGTGTGGGTGCGCACGACGGACTTCGGCGACGACAAGGATCGCGTCATCCGCCGCTCCAGCGGCGAGTACACCTACTTCGCCGCCGACGCCGCGTACTACCTGAACAAGGGCGACCGGGGGTTCGCGCACAAGATCTACCTGCTCGGCGCCGATCACCACGGCTATGTGCACCGCCTCAAGGCGCTCGCGGGTGCGGTGGGCGAGGACCCCGAGAAGGACGTCGAGATCCTGATCGGCCAGCTCGTCTCGATCGGCGGTGCCAAGCTCTCGAAGCGCGCGGGCAACATCATCGAGCTCGATGACCTGCGCGAGTGGCTCGGCACCGACGCGCTGCGCTACTCGCTCGCGCGCTACCCGGCCGACTCGCCGCTGTCGCTCGACCCCGACCTGCTGCGCAAGCGCACGAACGACAACCCCGTGTTCTACGTGCAGTACGCGCACGCCCGCACGCACAACGTGGCCCGCAACGCCGCCGACGCGGGCGTCGACCGCTCCAAGTTCGCCCCCGAGCTGCTCACGCACGAGACCGAGTCGGCGCTGCTCGGCGCTCTGCAGGAGTTCCCGCGCGTCGTGGCGTTCGCCGCCGAGGTGCGCGAGCCGCACCGCGTTGCCCGCTACCTGGAGGAGCTCGCCGGCCTGTACCACCGCTGGTACGACAACTGCCGCATCACTCCGCTCGGCGATGACCCGATCGAGAGCGTGCACCGCACGCGTCTGTGGCTGAACGACGCCACCGGACAGGTGCTGCGCAACGGCCTCGGCCTGCTGGGTGTTTCGGCGCCCGAGCGGATGTGGCCGACTACCTGAGTGCTTGCGCGGAAGATGCCCGCCCAGAGGGGCCGCCGGGTGATCGATCAGCTCCCTCTGACGTGAGGCCGCGCTCTCCTGCACCCCTCCTCTATCGGGAGTGAAGGAGGCGCTCGCTCGCCGCCCAGAGGTCGCGCGCGAGTGTCTCGTCGTAGGCCTGGCGGTTGGCTCGGCGGACGCGACGCCGTACGAAGTACTCGCCGGATGGGTAGTCGGTTCCGGCTTCAGCGTCTGCGAGCCAGACGAGCGTGTCGGCGCCTTTGTCCGGGGTCTGGAGGATGCGCCGTCCGATCCAGGTCTGGTAGACGAGACGGAGGCCGGCGCCGGCCTCGGTGGAGAAACTGGTCGCGATGTTGCCTGGGTGGAACGCGGCACTGGCCAGGCCGCGGTCTGCGTAGCGGTGGTGCAGTTCCCTGGTGAACAGGATCTGCGCGAGCTTTGCGTTGCCGTACGCGGTAACGGGGCTGTACCGCTTCTGACCGTTCAGGTTCGCGAGGTCGATGCGCCCATAAGCGCGGTTCGCGACGCTCGAGGTGTTGATGACCGAAGCGCGGGATTCGATCAGCCTCTCCATGAGCAGGCTCGTCAAAAGGAATGGTGCGAGATAGTTCACCTGGAAGGTAACTTCATGCCCGTCGATGGTCAGTTGCCGGTTCCTGCCGAACACGCCACCGGCGTTGTTGGCCAGGACATCGATGCGCGGGTGACGTTCGAGGAGCAGGTGCGCAAGCGCGCGCACCTGCTCGAGTTCTGCGAAGTCTGCCACGTGGAACTCCTGCTCGAGCTCTTGCGCAATCCGCTGCGTCTTCTCGCGGCTGCGTCCCACGAGAACGATCCGATGGCCCCGTGCGGAGAGGGCGCGGGCCGCTGCCGCGCCGATGCCGTCACTGGCTCCCGTGATGACGATGACTTTTCGTGTGGGCATCCTGCAGCCCGCCTTCCCGGGACTGTAGTCCCCTACATGACACTGTAGTTTCAGTTTCGGGATGACAGTAGCATGAGTGGCATGCTTGAGGATCCTCGCCCACCTGTTCGACCGACCGCTCGGGCTCTTGCGCGAAGCGCGGTGGCGAACCATGTCGCGGAGACAGCCTTCGAGCTCTTCGCGGACCGCGGATACGAGAGCACGACAGTTGACGACATCTGCATTGCTGCAGGAGTCTCCCGCAGCTCGTTCTTCCGCTACTTCCCGACGAAGGAACAGGCACTGCTCAGGCGAGTAATCGGCTTCGGCGAGGAGATGCGCGAGGCACTGGAGAAGCGCCCCGAGGTTGAGACGCCGTGGACCGCACTGCGCCGTTCGCTCGATCCACTGCTCGCGATCTACAGCACGGACCCCGACCGCGCGATGCGCGTCGCACAGATGCTCACCGGCACGCAGGCTCTCGCCGTGCACCACGCGACAAAGGTCGCGAGTTGGCGCGACACGCTCGGCCCCGAGGTCTCACGCCGACTGGGCAACCAGTCGGACGACCCCCGCGACCCCCGCCCGGGGGCTTTGATCGCCGCGACGTTCGGATATCTCGACGCCGCGATCGCCGCGTGGGCTCAAGGAGACGGAGCCCTGCCACTCGCAGCCGTCCTCGATCACGCCATGGCGGCCATCGGCAGCGATCCCACCTGACGCGCCCCGCCAGCCAGTGGCCGATCCCTGCCCCGATTAGCCGATCTCTGCATGCTCTGCGCTCACTCGTAGATATTTAGAGACGGTCGGTCTAAATTCGCTGTCATGACCGACATCGCAGCTCGACCCCGCCGGGGACGCCCCCCGAAGATCCCTCGCGAGCACGGGGACACGCGCGAGGCGCTGCTGCGTTGCGGCATGGCGGTGCTGACGATGCAGGGCATCAGCGCGACCGGCATCGACACGGTCCTGAAGCGCGTCGGCGTGCCGAAGGGCTCCTTCTACCACTACTTCGACAGCAAGGACGCGTTCGGGTTCGAGGTGCTGCACCGGTATGCGGGCTACTTCGCCCGCAAGCTCGACCGATGGCTGCTCGAAGAGGGCCCATCTCCGCTGGAACGCCTGGCGCGGTTTGTGAACGACGCCAAGGCCGGCATGGTGCGACATGACTTCGAACGAGGTTGCCTGGTCGGCAATCTCGGCCAAGAGGTCTCCACCCTTCCCGAGGGCTACCGTGAAGCGCTCGAAGACGTGCTGCGCGACTGGGAGCGTCGCGTCGCGGCGTGCCTGCGACTGGCCGCAGACGCAGACGAGATCCCGCCCGGCTCCGACTGCGACGAGCTGGCGTCCTTCTTCTGGGTGGGCTGGGAAGGCGCGATCCTTCGCGCCCGCCTGACCCGCGACGTCCGACCGATGGGCGTCTTCTTCGCCGGCTTCCTCGCATCCATCCGTTTCCGTCCCGAGGGAGCATGATGTTCAGCGCAATCTCCATCGCCAAGGCCGACGCCGGATACCAGGCAACGCTGCGCGAACTCGACGACAGCGAGCTACCCGACGGGGACGTCACGGTTCGCGTGTCGTACAGCGGTCTGAACTACAAGGATGCCCTCGCGATCACGGGGAAGGCGCCGGTCGTGCGTCGCTTCCCGATGGTGCCCGGGATCGACCTCGCCGGGGTCGTGGAACACAGCGACAGTCCCTCCTATGCGCCTGGTGACCGGGTGCTGGTGAATGGGTGGGGCATCGGCGAGACGCACTGGGGCGGCCTCGCCCAGCGAGCTCGCGTGAGTGCGGACTGGCTCGTGCCGGTTCCTGATGCGATCTCGGAGCGGCAGGCGATGTCGATCGGCACGGCCGGATACACGGCGATGCTCTCCCTCATGACCCTCGAATCGCATGGCCTCACCACTGATTCGGGTGACGTCCTCGTCACGGGCGCGAACGGTGGGGTCGGCGGGTTCGCGATCGCGCTGCTGGCATGCGGCGGCTACTCGGTCGTCGCGTCGACCGGCCGTCCCGCTGAAGCCGACTACCTGCGCCGCCTCGGCGCTACGACGATCATCGACCGGACAGAGCTATCCGAGCCCGGCCGGCCGCTCGGCAAAGAGCGCTGGGCGGCTGCGATCGACTCCGTCGGCAGCCATACCCTCGCCAATGCCTGTGCCGGGACGAAGGCGGGCGGCGCCGTCGCCGCATGCGGGAACGCACAGGGCATGGATCTACCCGCCACCGTCGCGCCGTTCATTCTACGCGGGGTGCGTCTGCTCGGCATCAACAGCGTCACCCAACCTCACGACAAGCGCGTCGCAGCGTGGAACCGCCTGGCCGCAGAGCTTGACCTGGACCTGCTGCCCGCTATGAGCCGCGAGGTTGGCCTGAGCGAGGCCCTCTCCGTTGCCGATGACCTTCTGGACGGGCGCGTCCGCGGCCGGATCGTCGTCGACGTGAACCGCTGACCATCCCCAAGACCACACAAACGAAAGAAGAAGATCATGACGAAGATCACCGTGCTCGGAGCCGGCGGACGTATCGCAAGACACGCCATCGCCGCACTGCTGGAAGAGCCTGCCAACGAGCTGACCCTGTACCTGCGTCGCCCGGGGAGCCTGGCTGACGTGCCCGCCGACCGCGTCCAGGTGATCGAGGGCGACGTCCTCGATGAAGACCTCCTCACGCGTACCGTCACGGGGCAAGACATCGTGTACGCGAACCTCGGCGGGGGCGACATCGAAGCTCAGGCCCGCGCCGTCGTCGCAGCGCTGACCGCCGCGGGAACGCGACGGTTGATCTGGATATCCACCCTCGGCATCTACGACGAGGTGCCCGGCGAGTACGGCAAGTGGAACCACCGGATGCTCGACGGCGGATACCTGCAGACCTACAGCGCCGCCGCGAAAGTGATCGAGGAGTCCGACCTCGACTACACGATCATCCGTCCCGCCTGGCTGTCAGATGACGACGAGGTCGACTACGAGCTGACCCAGAAGGATGAGCCCTTCCAGGGCACCGAGGTGTCCCGCAAGAGCGTCGGCGCGCTCGTCGCCGAACTCGCCAAGAACCCGGCCGACAGCGTCGGCGCCTCGCTCGGCGTGAACAAGCCCGGCACCGACGGCGACAAGCCCTCCTGGTACTGAACGGACCATGCCATGACCGCTCTAGACTCACTCACCAAGGACGGCTTGTCCCTCGGGATCGAGCTGCCCCTGGACAACGACCTCGCTCGACGAGATGTCTCGGGTCAGGGTCTCTTCCCTGATCTGACCCGGCATCAGGAGAGGGCACAGCTCGCCGACCGGCTCGGATTCCAGGCCCTTTGGCTCCGGGACGTGCCGATGTGGCGACCGCGTGACTTCGGCGATGCCGGACAGATCTTCGACCCCATCCCCTACCTCGGCTACCTCGCCGCATCGACCGAGCGCATATTGCTCGGCACGGCAGGGATTGTGCTCCCGCTGCGGCACCCTGTGACGCTGGCAAAGGAGGCCGCCACCGTCGACGCTCTCTCCGGTGGGCGGCTGCTGCTCGGCCTCGCCTCGGGCGACAGGCCGGGCGAGTACCCGTTCTTCGGAGCCGATTTCGATCGCCGTGGAGAGACCTACCGCGAAGGCGTGCGTGTCATGCGTGAGATCTGGGAGCAGGCGGCGCAGGGCCGGATCGATCAGGACTCGTTCCTGCCCGCCCCTGTGGACGGGACGATTCCACTGATCGGGATCGGTGGCGCGCAGCAGTCCCCGGCGTGGGCGGCCGAGAATCTCGACGCGCACATGACCTACCACCGTGCAGGCCCGCAGATGCGCGCCGTCGCCGCGCAGTGGCGGGCGATATCGCTCAAGCCGTTCATGACGAACCTCTACCTCGACCTCGCTGAGAACCCGGATGCACCCTTCGAGCCCATCCGCCTCGGCGCACGGGTCGGCACCACCGGTCTCACCGATTACCTCACGGGACTGGCCTCGGCAGGGATCGCGCACATCAACCTGGTGCTGCGGCCGGGACGCAGAGATGTCGAGGACGTCATGGAAGAGATCGGACAAGACGTCATCCCCGCCCTCCGAGCCCGAACCGCATCAGAGCCAGCCGGCGCAGACATCCGATCGTGACCGAGTCCACCGAATCAAGAAACCAACGAGCAGGGAGAACGATTGATATGAGCAGCACAGACACCATCGCCACGACCGCGAGCGACCCGACGGCGGTTGTCGCGACCGCGCAGTTCCTCACGCCCGTCGTGCTCGGCCTTCAGGCACTGACGATCAACGCCAAGCAGGCGCACTGGCACGTGCGCGGCGCGAACTTCGTCGGCGTCCACGAGTTGCTGGACACCATCGCGAGCAACGCGGGCGATTTCGCCGACGCGGCGGCGGAACGCATCGTCGCGCTCGGGCTCCCGCTCGACGCCCGTGTGAGCGCTGTCGCCGAGAAGGGCGCCGTCACAAGCGTCCCGGCGGGATTCGCGAGCTCAGACGACCTCGTGCATGCCGTGATCGCGGACATCGACAGTCTCCTCGCCGATGTCCGCGCAGCGGTCGATGGCCTCGACGGCATCGACCTGACCAGCCAGGACGTCGCGATCGAGATCCAGCGCGGACTCGACAAGGACCGCTGGTTCCTCGTGTCACACGTCGCCGCCTGACCGATGTCCCGAGGGGCGCCTCTCACCGATCCGGTGAGAGGCGCCCCGAGTGTTACGCCGTGCCAGCGAACGAGACGAGCTAGTCGAGAATCGCGGTGACTTCGAGCTCGACGAGAACGTCGGGCTCGAAGAGGTAGTCGACCCCGATGAGGGACGCAGGCGGCAGGGGCTGCGGCAGTTCCAGCTCCTCAGCGACGCGCGCGATCCCGTCCATGAAGGGCGCGATCCTCTCAGGTGCCCAGTCGGTGACGTAGAACGTCATCCGAAGCACATCCTCGAAGGACGCGCCCGCGCCGGTGAGCGCGCGAGCGGTGTTGCGCAGCACCTCCGCGACCTGGCCTGCGAGGTCCCCGGCCGCGAGGGGCTCTCCCTCTGCGCTGCGGGCGACCTGCCCGCTGATGTGCAGATGGCGCGTACCGGTGCCGACGGCGACATGATCGTAGGGCGTGCCGGGCTGAAGGCCGGCAGGGCTGAAGCGTGCAACTGACATGGAAGGTCCTGTTCGTCCGTAGTGGTTTACCATTGATACCTGGTAGGCGAAAGACACTTCAAGGAGACCTGGTTACATGGGCGATACCGCCGTGCGCGAGGACGAGCTGCGTATCGCAGCGCCGCACCGCGAGTTGCTCGACCAGGTGCTCGATAAGTGGTCGCTCAGCGTCCTCAACGAATTGTGCGAACGGCCGTCTCGATTCAACGCTTTACGACGTGCCATACCCGGCGTGACGCAGAAATCCCTCACGGCGACGTTGCGAAGGCTGGAGCGGAACGGTGTCGTGCAACGTCGGGTCATCAGCACACGTCCGGTGTCCGTCGAGTACCGGATCACGACGCTGGGCAAGACGTTACGGGCGCCAGTTGACGCGCTCATCGCCTGGGCGGATGAGCAACTGCCGGCCATCGAACGAGCACGCATAGCCTTCGACGAAGACGAGCAGTAGACGTCAGAACACCTCTCCCATCGAGGCTCGGCAGTAATCCGACTCAGCGATCTGCCGGATCGTCCGGTTCTGCGCCGTCCCTGTCTCTCATCCCGGCGTCAACCATGCCCATCGTCGCATCGAACTGCGTCATGACCAGCGCCGCGGTGCTCGCGAAACCGCATGCGAGAAGGATGAGCAGTGAGGGCACGAAGTCATCCGGTGCGGGCACCCAGCCGCCCAGTGTCCACGGCAGGACCATGGCGATGACGATGCCGAAGCTCGAGGCCCATTCGTTCACTACGAGAGAGCGAGAGGAGCCGGCCCCGCCTCTCGCGAGGATGCGCCGCCCCGTTTCGACGGTCATCGCGACCAAGAGGATGCCGAGGGCGATGAAGCTCAGCGCGCCCCAGAGAGCATCAAGTGACGCGAGCGCGAGCGGGACGAGCAGAGGGATGGAGTACGCCGTGAACACCCAGCGAATCGATGAGCGAAAGTACCGGTCCGCGGCCTCCGATGCCGCCAGCCGACGATGCATCTCCGAGTCGATGTAGAAGAACACGCCCACGATGAACGTGCCGAGCATCGTGCCCGATACTCCGGCCAGCCCCAAGAGGAAGTCGTTATCCGCGTTCGGCATCATCTGCGTCCCTCTTTCCCACGAATCGAGCAGCCCATGCTGTGGCAGGTTTTCGAGTCACGTCGGCGAGAGCTCCTTGCTGCACGATGCGCCCTGCATCGAGGACGACGATCTCGTCGGCAAGCGCATCGACGTCTTCGCGGTCATGAGTGACGAGGATCGTCGGTCCGCCGAACTCACGCAGATGCACGCCGAGGTCGGCACGCACCTCGTCGCGGAACTCCACGTCCAGAGCCGCGAGCGGTTCGTCGAGGAGCAGTGCTTTCGGTTCGGATGCGAGGGCACGAGCCAGCGCTACGCGCTGTGCCTGCCCGCCGGAGAGTGCGCCCGGGTATCTCTCCGCCAGGTCGATCAAGCCGAAGCGGGACAGCCAACGATCTGCGCTGCGCCGGGCCGCGGGCCACCTGCTGCCGCGGGCTCTGGCGGAGAAGGCGACGTTCTCGCGCACCGTCAGGTGCGGGAAGAGGAGCAGGTCTTGGAACATGACGCCGATTCCACGCTGCGCGGCGGGAAGGGATGCCAGGTCCCTGTCTCCGAGCCGCACTGCCCCGTCCACCTCCGTGAAACCCGCGATCGCTGCGAGGATGCTGGTTTTTCCGGCCCCGTTCGGACCGACAACCGCGAGTACACGGCCGGGCTCTGCTCTGAGTTCGATGATCACGTCGAAAGCGGGGCGTCGAATACGTGCGGAGATCGTCAGCTGTGCAGTCATACGGTTCCTGGCAGCCATCGGTCGCGGAGCGCGAGGAGAACGCTCAGCGATACGGCAAGCAGCACGAGGGCGAGTGCGATCGCGGTGTCGGGGTCGGAGTTCATCGCGAGATAGGAAGCAATCGGGAGTGTGCGCGTCACACCCGGGAAGGAGCCCGCGAACGTGATGGTCGCGCCGAACTCGCCAAGCGCGCGGGCGAAGCAGAGCACGGCACCGGCCGCGATCCCGGGTGCCGTCAGCGGTACGGTCACGAGACGAAAGATCTGCCACGGGCTGGCACCCAGCGAAGCAGCCGCAGTCTCGCTGCGACGGTCTGCCGATCGCAGCGCGCCTTCGACGGCGAAAACGAGGAAGGGCATAGCCACGAACGTCTGCGCGAGCACGACGGCGCCGGTGGTGAAAGGGATGGTGACGCCAACCTGCGTGAGCCATTGCCCGAGGAGTCCGCGCCGACCCAGCAGGAGAAGCAAAGCGATGCCGCCGACGACGGGAGGCAGCACCAGCGGGACGGTGATCGCCGCACGCAAGAGGCGCCGCGGCAACACCCGCCAGCGAACGGAACGGCTCAGCAGCACCGCCAGCGGGATACCGAGGACGAGGCTGAGGCCGGTCGACAACGTCGCCGTGAGCAACGACAGCCCCAGAGCCTGCAGAACCTCCTGTCGGACGAACAGCCCGGCGAGATCACCCCAGGGTGCGCGCAGGATCAGTCCGAGCAGCGGCAGAACGAGCAGCGCGAGACCGACTACGCCGAGAGCGAGGACGACCGGCTGCAGCCGTTCACGGGGCCGCGAAGCCGGCATCCTCGAAGACCTGACGTGCCTCATCCGAGCGGAGGAAGTCGATGAATGCCTGCGCGGCGTCCGGGTTCGTCGCCTCGGCGAGAAGGGTGAGCGGGTACTTGTTGATCACCTGCTGCGCCTCGGGCACGTCGATGCCCTCTACGGCACTTCCTGCTGCGACGACGTCGGTCACGTAGACCAGCGCGGCGTCGACCTCACCGAGAGAGACTTTCGTCAGAGCGGCGCGGACATCCTCCTCGAGAGTGTCCGGTTGGGCCTGGACTCCGGATAGGTCGAGCAGCGACTGCGCTGCAGACCCGCACGGCACTGCGGTATCGCACAATGCGATCGTCAGTTCGGGCCGGGCGAAGTCGGCGAGACCGGTGATCCCGGCGGGATTTCCCACGGGAACCGCGATCTGCAGTGTGTTGGTGACCAGCACTCCCGGGTCGACCGCCAAGCCAGCATCAACGACGGACTGCATCGTCGCCTCATTCGCCGAGAAGAACACGTCAGTCGGAGCACCAGAGATGATCTGCTCGGCAAGCGCCGACGACCCGCCGTAGCTAGCGGCGATGTCGACATCCGCGTTCGCATCCTCGAATCTCTCCGCGAGGACGTCCATCACGTCGGTCAAGGACGCGGCGGCCAACACCGTCACCGTTCCGGAGATCATGTCATCATCGCCCGCTCCGGCATCGGACTCATCGTCTATTGCGCCGGGCGATGAGCAGCCGGCGAGCAGAAGGATGGCGGCGAACGCGGCAAGAAGAGAAGGGGCGCGCAAGACAGGAACTCCTCTGGGAATCGGCTGGTCAGGCGAACGAAGTCCGCGACCTGTCTCAACCCTCCCGCAGCCGAGCTCGTGGGAATGGTCTGCGACTGCGGGAGTTTGTCTGCTCCCTGCTGTCTCGACGCTCCCGGCCTCGTCTGCTGGGGCCGGCTCCCTAGCCTGAGGACATGCCAGTCGATCCGCTCTCGCCGATCTTTCAGAGGCAGCGCGTCCTCGCGGAGTTCGGTGTGCC
Source organism: Dermacoccus sp. NHGro5 (assembly GCF_017565385.1). NCBI lineage: Bacteria > Bacillati > Actinomycetota > Actinomycetes > Micrococcales > Dermacoccaceae > Dermacoccus > Dermacoccus sp. NHGro5. Next base: position 53,565 of record NZ_JAGEKQ010000021.1, read on the forward strand.
CGCTCAGGAGCGCCTGGCGAGAGCGCATGTGCTCGTGATAGGCGCGGGCGGCTTGGCGAGCACCCTATTGCCGGTCCTTGCTGCTGCCGGCGTCGGCACGCTCACGATCGTCGATGACGACACTGTTGCCGAATCCAATCTGCACCGGCAGACGATGCACACGCCGGGTGACGTCGGCCGCGGCAAAGCTGCCTCGGCCGCCACGAGGCTCGCGGCGCTTGCTCCTGATGCTGAGGTGCGCGCCGTTGATAGGCGTTTCGACGCTGTGACAGCTGAGGATCTGCTGCACGGTGTGGATGTCCTCGTCGATGCCAGCGACAATCCCGCGACGGTGCTGCTGGCAGACCGTGTTGCCGCTGAATGCGGCATCCCGCTGGTGTGGGGATCGGCGCTGGGATACGCCGGTCAGGCCGGAGTGGCGTGGGATGCCAGGGGCACCGATTACCGCGACTTGTTCCCGCACGGCTCCGATTCCGATGCGGACACCTGCGACGTGATCGGCGTGCTGCCGAGCGTCTGCGCCGTCATCGGGGCCTTCATGGCGACCGAGGCGCTCAAGCTGCTCACCGGCATCGGAGACCCGTTGATCGGTCGGGTCGCTGCGTACGACGCCCGCACCGGTCGCACCCGCGAGATCGTCTACCGGCGTGACGAATCCACGCGCGCCGCAGTGCAGACCGCGACGCCCGCTCCGCAGCCCTCGGATCAGAATGATGTCTCCCCCGAAGAACTGCGCGACCTGCTCATGACGTCCGAACCGCCGCTGCTCGTCGATGTGCGAGAACCGTGGGAAGCCGAGATCACGTCGATCCCGGGGAGCGTGCTGATCCCCCTGGGCGAGCTTGCCAGTCGGACTCGAGAACTCGGCACCGGTAATCCGGTGGTGCTGTACTGTCACCGCGGCGGACGCTCGCGTCAGGCGCTCGATCTGCTTCTCCAACTCGGATTCTCTGATGTGCGGCATCTCACCGGAGGAGTCGACGCCTGGGCAGTCCGCGTCGATCCCACGGCGAGCAGGTATTGACATGCTCCGCACACCGGTCGCCGCACACACAGCCCGAGTCCGCGCGCTCCTGAGCGCCGTGAGTCAGCGCACCGTCGAGCAGGTCGCCCTGACTCGTGCACTGGATCGGGTGCTCGCCCACCCCGTACGGACTCCGATAGCTCTGCCCCCGTTCCGGAACTCACAGATGGACGGCTTCGCCGTCCGTGTGACCGACCTTGCGCGGACACCACGCAGTCTGCCGCTGCGGGGTGAGATCCCCGCCGCCCCCGGAACACCTGCGCCGCTTGACCCCGGCCATGCCGTCCGGGTCATGACCGGTGCGCCGATCCCGGACGATGCCGACGCGGTCGTCCCTGTCGAACATGCCACCGTCCACGACGCGACAGTGACGTTCACGCGGAAACCGGACGCCGGAGAGTTCGTACGAGAAGCCGGCTCTGACCTCGCCGCCGGTGATCCTCTACTGCCTTCCGGCCTCCGGCTCGCTCCCCGCCACCTCGCGGCACTCGCAGCCGCCGGACTGGACTCCATCCCCGTTCGCTCGCAAGTTCGTGTCGCGGTGATCTCGACAGGAAGCGAACTGGCCACCCCCGGTGAACCTCTGGCTCCCGGCCAGATCTACGACGCCAACGGCCCCGCGCTCGCCGCAGCGGTGCGGTCCGCCGGTGCCTTCCTGGCCGATGAGCATCGTGTCGTCGACGACACGGCCGCCTTCGCGCGCGCCCTGGACGCCTCGTACGCGGCGGGAGCCGAGATCGTGCTCACCAGCGGAGGCATCTCGGCAGGCAGCTACGAAGTTGTGAGGGAGTTCCTGGAGCCCCTCGGGGCACACATCGATACCCTCGCAATGCAGCCCGGAGGCCCGCAGGCCACCGCCCTCTACAAAGACGTTCCCGTGGTGTGCTTCCCCGGCAACCCCGTGTCCGCGCAGCTGTCATTCATGCTCTTCATCGAGCCGATCCTCCGCGAGACAGCAGGCTTGCCTGCACGCCGACCCGAGCCACGGACCCTGGCCGAACCTCTCACCTCTGTCACCGGCAAACGGCAGTTCCGCCGCGGCGTGGCGTTGCCTGAAGGCCGGGTCGCACCGCTGGGCGGAGCCTCCTCGCACCTTGTCGCCGCCATGGCGGCATCCGACGTGCTCATCGATGTCCCGATCGATGCCGTCACCCTCGACATCGGGACACGCGTGGAGACCTGGAATCTATGAACGAACTGCCGCACCTCGACGATCAAGGCCGGTCGCGGATGATCGACATCGGCGGGAAGGCGATCACTCGTCGCACGGCGATCGCGACCGGCCGTCTCGACACGACACCGGCAGTGCTGGAGCTGCTCGCCACCAACCAACTAAGCAAAGCAGACGCGCTCCCGACAGCGCGGATCGCGGGCATCCAGGGCGCCAAACGCACCAGCGAGCTCGTGCCCCTCGCGCACACGCTGCCCCTGGAGTCCGTCACCGTCGATTTCGAGCTCAGCACCTCATCGGTGCAGATTCGGGCCGCGGTCGCAGCTACGGCGAAGACCGGCGCCGAGATGGAAGCCCTCACCGCTGTCGCCGTCGCCGGTCTCGCCCTGCACGACATGATCAAATCCGTCGATCCGGCCGCAGTACTCGGAGACATCCGCCTCATCGAGAAGACCGGGGGCAAGCGCGGGCATTGGGTTGCAGACGCACCTGAGCCCACAGAGCGCGGACACGCGGTCGTGATCGTCTCGTCCACGAGCACCGCGGCCGGATCGCGCGATGACCTCACCGGGCCGGCGATCTCAGGTTGGCTTCGCGACCGCGGGTATGAGGCAGACGAACCCGTGGTCGTCGCTGACGCGGATATCCATCGGGCGCTCGCGGATGCTCTCACCCGCGAGCCGGCATTGATCATCACGACCGGCGGCACCGGTGTGCATCCCGAGGACCGCACGCCCGAGGCAACGAGCGCGGTGATCCAGAGAGCACTTCCCGGCGTCGCCGAGGCCATTCGGGCAGCGGGCCGTACGACGACTCCGACAGCCTCGCTCAGCAGAGCGCTTGCGGGGATCGCCGGACGCACAATCGTCATCAATCTGCCCGGATCGCCACGCGGCGTACAAGACGGCCTCCTCGCGCTGGAACCGCTCCTGCCGCACCTGCACGACCAGCTGGCCGGTGGCGGACATGCCTGAGCCGATCGGTTCCGTCACCACCGCACCACTGGACAAGACGTGGCTGGAGACACGGATACGCAGCAGGAAGAACGGGGCGGTGGTCACCTTCGAAGGCATCGTGCGCGACCATGACCACGGAGAGGATGTCGGGTCTCTCGACTACGAGGCGCACCCCGACGCAGAACGAGTCCTCATCGACGTGTGCGCGAGGATCGCGCAAGCCACGAACTGCGATGTCGTCGCCGCTCACCGCATCGGGCACCTCGAGATCGGCGACGTCGCACTGGTCGCGGTCGTCGCCGCTCCACACCGGGCGGAGGCCTTCGCCGCGTGCGGGAAGCTCGTCGACGCGATCAAGGCAGAGGTTCCGATCTGGAAGCACCAGCACTTCACCGACGGCAGATCGGAGTGGGTGGGGTTGTAGATACGCAAGAAGCACTCAAGCGCGAAACGCTGAAGACGCAATCACCGACGAAAAGAGGCCGCCAGATGACCGGCATTGAGATTGAACCAGACAGCTTCCATGGCAACGGACTGGCCCCGTCAGGAGTCGTCCGCTGATGTCATTGCTGCGTGGCGGTGATGCGTTCCCCCCTCTTGAACTGGTCGAGGTGGGAGGACCACGCCGAACGATCCCTGCCGAATTCGCCGGGCAGTACAGCGTGGTCCTCTTCTCACGCGGGGCAAGCTGCAGGTCCTGCGTAGAGCAGCTGCGTGCGTTCCAGCGCGGCCTACGGCGCCTGTCCGCCGTGGATATCGCCGTCGTCGCGCTGACTGCGGACGAGGAGCCAATGATCACGGAGCTCGTGTCGCGCTATGGCCTGACCTTTCCGATCGGACACAGCACCGATGTGGGGCAGATCGCCGCCACGACCGGAGCGTTCGTCACCATGGACCCGCCCCAGCTGCAGACAACCGGATTCGTGCTGGATCCCGACGGGAAGGTCGTGATCAGCGTGTACTCCTGTGGAACGTTAGGACAGCTCCTTCCCGACGACGTCCTCGAACTCGTCCGGGAGTTGCCCCAGCATGCGGATGCGACTCGGCAAGAGGCGGAGAGATGAAACCGATCGATGGCGTCTCGAGAGCGCGAACGCAACCCACAGCGAGCGCCGACGGCAAGGATGAGCGTGGCCAGAACGGCATTCCAGAGCGCCCCCTCTTGACCATTCCACGGCAGGAGTGACGATGGCCACGTCTCCCAACGCCTCAGGTGCCGCTGGTACCGCCGTCTGGGAGGAGCTCGCTCAGGAGGTGCTTCACAGAAACCCACGCGGCCGAATACTCGTCGCCATCGACGGCGTGGACGCTGCAGCCCGCACGCACTTCGCCAACACGCTAGCGGCAGCGCTGCGCGCAGTGGGACGTAACGCGACTCGTCTCACCGCAGCACCGTTCACGGACGACGATACGGTCCGAACCATGCTGCGCATGTTCCGCCTCAACGGACCTGAGAGCGGGTTCACTGACGCGTCTGAGCACACGGTGCTGATTGTCGACGGCTGGTCGCTGCTGCGCTCCAGTCTGCGTTCGGCGTGGCACTTCACCGTCTTCCTCGACGGCGGCGGGCCGGCCCATCCAGACACCCGTGAACGGCATCTGCGCTACATGCGCGAGGACACTCCACGCGAAGCGTCCGATGCCGTGTACGACGTGAGCGACGGTATGCATCCCCAGCGCTTGTACTTCGACTCCTGCTGACGCGAGGATCGGGGCAATACGGCACGATCGTCTCACGCAGAAAGATGACGGCGCACGAGACGAACGCGGTCCTCGATACGCGGAAGCCTCGCTATGGATCGAGTCTCAACCGTCCACCGTATCGCTCAGCCGCCGGAGAACGGGGGCAGCACGTCCACCTGCGCGGAGACCGGTCGCGCGGGATCGCGTGAGGCGATGCCGTCGACGAGGAATGTCCCCTTTGCGACGACCGCTTCGAGTGCCGGGTGAGCTGTGAGGAGCGCGTCCTTCGCCTCTCCGAGGGACCTCGCCTCGACGTGTTCTTCTTCGCAGCCGGCCGCTTCAGCGGCGGCTGCGAAGTATCGGACGAGTATGCACGGCATCGTCAGCCTCCGATCGCTCCCATAGAACGGGCCGGTCGACGGAAGCTCTTCTCATCCATCCCGTGCCCAGCCTGTTTATCCCACATCGTCGCCCGCCACGCGTCGGCGATGGCGGCATCGTCTGCTCCACTGCGCAGCATCGTGCGCAGGTCCGTCTCGTCGTCACCGAATAGACATGAACGTACCGAGCCTTCGGCTGTCAGCCGTGTACGGTCGCACGCTTCGCAGAAGCTGCGCGTCACGGATCCGATGATGCCGACGGTCGCCGGGCCACCCTCGACGAGCCACTCCTCTGCAGGAGCGGACGGGTCTTCACGGCCGGCCGGGGTCAGTCGATAACGGCGTCCGAGCACGGAGAGAAGCTCTTCGGCGGAGACGAGGTGGTCTCTGCGCCAGGTCTGATCAGCATCCAGCGGCATCTGTTCGATGAACCGCAACCGCACACCGTTGGCAAGCGCCCACGCCAGCAGGTCGGGAGCATCCGCGAGGGTCTCGCGCAGCGCCACCGCGTTGATCTTGATCGGGCTGAGCCCTGCGTGCTGTGCCGACTCGATCCCCCTGAGCACGGCTGGCAGGCGATCGCGTCGGGTGACGGCGGCGAAATGCTCGCGGTCGATCGTGTCCAGCGACACGTTGATCCGCGTCAGTCCGGCCTCCACAAGCTGCGGCGCCTTGCGATCGAGGCCGATCCCATTGGTCGTCATCGACACGGGCACGCCCGGCACGACTGTGGTCGTCCGGCGCACGATCTCGACCAGATCCGGTCGCGTAAGCGGCTCGCCGCCGGTGAAACGCACCTCGCGTACTCCGAGATCGTGGACGGCTATTGTGACCAGGCGCGCGATCTCTTCCGGAGTCAGCAACTCCCCGCGAGGGACTACGGGCAGGCCTTCCGCCGGCATGCAGTATGTGCAACGCAGTGAGCAGGCGCTGGTGATCGATACACGCAGGTCTCGCGCGATGCGCCCGAACCTGTCTACGAGAAGAGGTGTCTCGGGTCGGCCGATCGTTGAGCGCGCGCGATTGCGAACGGTCGGCATGCCGAGCGCAACAGGGCACATGGTCACAGACTTCTTCTCGATGTTTGCGGGAACCGAGGCCGCCTAGTGGGGCGTCCTGTTCCACAGTGTGGTCGGCGCAATCGCCTGTTTTCACCCCTGGGCTCATCACCTGCAGTCATGGGCAAGTTCCGCGCAGGACTAGGCGATCAGCGAGAGAGCTCCCGCAATATCGTCGGTTGTGTACAGCCAGACGACACGGAAGGGGCGATGTATGTCGTTCACTACTCGCGGATTCGCGGGACGTCGGCGTGGTCCCGATGATCAGCTCCCTCCGGGACAGACGCTGTTCGAGAACTGGCCGGTGCTCACTGCCGGTCCCACGCCCTATGTCGATACCGAGACGTGGGATTTCGCGATCCTCGATGAAACCGGTACCGAGCATCACTGGAACTGGGAGCAGTTTCTGGCGCTCGGTGCCGAGGACATCACGGTCGACATCCACTGCGTCACGCACTGGTCCAAGCTCGACATGGCCTGGCGCGGGGTGAGCCTGGACAAGCTGTTCGAGAACGTCGAGACGTCCCATGATTACGTCATGGCGCACTCCTACGGCGGGTACACCACGAATGTGCCGCTCGAGGATCTCCTGGACGGCAAAGCCTGGATCGCGACCGAGGCCGAAGGCGCTCCCCTCGACGCGGAGCACGGCGGGCCGGCACGTCTTCTCATCCCGCATCTGTACTTCTGGAAGAGCGCGAAATGGGTCCGTGCGCTGACGATGATGCCGACGAACGACCCTGGGTTCTGGGAGCAGAGCGGCTATCACATCTACGGTGATCCGTGGAAGGAAGAACGCTACTGGTGATGGAGCAGACCCGGCTCGCTCCGCCTCGCCCCCGCGTGAGGCCGGCGTGGTTCGTCGCCACGGTTTCAGAGGTCCGCCCGGAGACGCCGACCGCGGTGCGGCTGGTGCTCGATGTTCCGGGCTGGCCAGGGAGCGAGGCGGGAAGTCATCTCGATCTACGCCTGACCGCTCCGGACGGCTACCAAGCGACGCGGTCGTACTCGATCGCATCCTCAGAGCCGGGCGGAACGATCGTCCTCGCGGTCGATGAGCTGCCCGATGGCGAGGTGTCACCGTTCCTCGTCCGCGAACTGCGCGCCGGTGATCAGATCGAGGTCCACGGACCGCTGGGATCGTTCTTCCTCTGGCGCCCGGGACAGAGCCAGCGCCCCGTGCAGCTCATCGCCGGCGGGTCAGGCGTCGTTCCCCTCTACGCGATGGCAGCCTCCCATGCGGCCGCGTCCGATCCCGTTCCGTTCCGGCTGCTGTACTCGGTGCGTACGCCCGAAGACATCTATTTCCACCATGAGCTCCTCGAACTGTCGGACGGGTCGTTCGCCATGGACCTCGTGTATACGCGACGAGCGCCAGCCGGATGGCAGGAGCCCGTCGGACGGCTCACAGAGTCGACTGTCGCCGCGCGGACGCTCCCCCCGGAAGACCGTCCGCGCATTTTCGTGTGCGGTTCGACAGGCTTCGTCGAAGCCGTCGCGCCGTGGCTCGTGAAGCTCGGTCATGCGCCGCAAGACATCCTCACCGAACGATTCGGAGGCCTATGATGACCAGCCATCTTGACGGCAACATCCTCTCCGGGACTCTCGCCGAGTTCCTCGTTCCAGACGCAACGATGATCGAGGGACGCTGCGGAGGTTGCGGGCATATCGCGCCCCTTGGCGAATCAGTCGTGTATCCGGACGCTCCGGGGCTGGTCGTACGCTGCAACACGTGCAGCCATGTGCTGGCGACGATCATCGACGCCGGTGAACGACTCTTCCTCAGCTTTGCGGGGCTGACCGCGTTCGCGATGAAGAGGGATCAGGTTGAGGAGCCGGTCTCTGTCGCGTAGGCCCTGAGCTGTGCGATAGCCATGTCGAGAGCAGCACGCATCGGATAGATGTCTCGGCTCGCCTTCGCCAGAAGATAGCCTCCCTGGAGTGCCGACAGCAGCCCACTGGCAAGCGCTCGCGAGTCCGCATCGCTGCGCAACACGCCGCGTGTCTTCAGCCTCTCCACGGCATCGATCAGCATCTCCAGCCACTCATCGAAGTGGGCAGCGATCGCGCGGCGGGCATCCTCGTTGTGGTCTGCGATCTCGTTCGCCAGAGACCCGAGCGGGCACCCGTATGCGCCGTTGCGTAGCGCGTTCCGTTCGACGAGCTCGTCCCGCCACAGCTCGAACCCGCGCAGGGACTCCACTCGTCGAAGGCGTCGGCGCTGCTGCGTCAGGACGTCCTCTGCCCGGGTCTCGATGACTTCCTTTCACGAGTGCGTCCTTGTCGGCGAAGTGCTGATAAACCTGAGACTTCGATGTCGCACTGGCGGCTCGGACGTCGGCGAGGGTCGTCGCGGCGACACCTCGCTCATACATCAGCTGGTTCGCTGCGTCGACGATACGTGCCCTCGTTGCCGCCCCTTTCGGCGTCAACCGGCGTGCACTCGTTCCGTCGGCAGTCACGCCTCCAGGGTAGTCTCCCCCGTCCGCAGGGATCGAAGTCGTCCGTCACGCGATGCCAGCCCGGCCGGTCCAGTCAAGCCCCGCGGAGCGGGAGGCTCGCATCGCATGCCCTCATAATAATGGACCTTTGAGTCCTTCTCCAAGTCGACCCGGATCATGTGAAGCAATCCGCGCCGCCTGCGTTTTCATGCTTCTAGAACCTCTCCTCGTTCGACACTCGGTTCGCGCTTTGGTCTGGCGAGTCCTTTTCTGTCGTCGTAGGCTGGTGGTCATGATGTGCGGGAAGCCACGCGGTTCACGGATCTTCCGTGTGCGCGAGAACGTCCGAGCCAAGGGCTCGATGCCGGCGCCCGCGCGCGCCCGTCCGCGAGAACGTTGCGTGCTCCGCAGGAGAGGGGCGTTCGGTGGACCTGCCTGTCAAGCTCGGTGACGCACAAGAGTTTCTGATGCTCGTTCCTTCCCCTCTTGCGGAGCGGGTGGCTGAGGACGAGCGTCTGGTCGTGGCGGCCTATCGGTTTCGTCGGGGCCTGGGCATCCGGGCCCGCCGGGCGCTGGCTTCACGGATCGAGCATGAGGTGACCGCCGCGCTGCACATCGTTCGGCCTGGAACGGTGGTGGTGGCCTTCGACGGTGCCGGCACGATGTCTCGGGCCCGTGTACACAGGTTGGCGAGCGGTGTGGTCGGTGAGGTGAGCAGGAGCGCCACCAATCTCGTCGGCGTGGACACGACTGTGATTGGAGTCGTGGTGATGTCGCCGGCCGAGCGAGATCTCGCCGCCGCGTGCGTGCGGCATGTCGCAGCGCAGCCACCGCACCGGGGCGACGGGCTCGTCTTTCACGCCAGCGATCTCCGCCGGGCAAACATCTACGAACTGATCGAGGAAGCAGTCCTGTGATGTCGGTCAGCTCTCCGCGTGGTCACGGCGAAGACTACCTGTTAGTCATCTACCAGCGTCGGAATGCCTCGGTCCTGTCGCTGCAGGGGCGGGACACCGAGCTGACTCCGGGGAGCATCGTCGTTGTCCCCCGCTCAACGGTGGGGAGTGCAATGCCCGCCGAGGACGCCGATCGCATGATCGTCGAGCTGCCGTTGGGTGTGGTGGGGTTGACGGCGGATCAGATCGGCGAGGTCTCTGGGGTGGATCTGCGTGAGCGGACCTCGCTGGCGGCGCTGCTGCAGTCCGTGCTCGGGGGCGTGATGGACTCCGAGCTCAGCCTGCGCGACGAGGTGGACGTGTTCGCGCCTGTCGCCGACCTGCTGAAAGTGACCCTGCTCAACCC